>CAZBKU010000124.1:0-9047 GCA_964492585.1 uncultured Thermoplasmatales archaeon
TCTTCGTCCACGGCCTGCAGGACTGGAACGTGAAACCCGACCACATCCTGCCCTGGCTCCAGGAGCTCCCCGACCAGATCCAGGTCAAGGGCTGGCTCCATCAGAACACCGAGAACCTGGGCCACGTCTACCCCATGCGGGCCGACTGGAACCAGACCATGCTGGCCTGGCTCGACCACACGCTCAAGAGCAAGGATGTCCCGGTCGAGTGGGGGTTCGAGATCGAGGGCACCGACGGGACCTGGCGCCACCAAGCCAGCTTCCCGGCCGTCGACGCCGACCAGGCGACACCCTACGAGCTCACCGACCCCGAGGCCACCACGGTCAACCAGACCCGCCAGACCCTCACCTTCGAGGTCGCTCGGGCCGACGACACGGCGCTTCGCTACTCAGGCGCCCCGACGCTCACCGTGACGGCCACCTCGACCAACGAGGACCCGGTCCTCACAGCGATCCTCTACGAGGAGGCGCCCAACGGGACGACCACGTGGATGAACGAGGGCGTGCTCCGGGGGGTCTACCGTGCCGGCCTTGAGCAGCCCGACCCGGTCCCACAGGGAGATCCGGTGACCTACGAGATGACGTTCTTCCCGCAGGACGACGTCCTCGAGCCCGGTCACCGCTGGATCGTGGTCCTGGGCGAGGATCCCCGGTACACGATGCCCTTGCCGGACCAACTCGAGGGGATCACCTACGGGACCCAGGCGACCCTGGAGCTGCCGATGGCGCCGGTGGACTCGGCCTTGGAGGACCAACCCGAACCGGTCCCCTGCTTCGCCTGTTGACCAGGGCCGGCCAGCGGCGGCATCCCACCGGTCACGCCCAGCCCAACTGCCTAGCCCGGGCCAGCGCCCAGCGTGCCCCGCGCCAGCCAAGACGATCCAGCCACGCGATCGCACCTGCCAGGGGACCGGTCTGCCGTGCCAGACGATCGGCCAGGGTCAGGCCTACCCAGGCGACCACCAGGCCGGCAGCCACATCCCCCAACCAATGGACCCTCAGGTACACCACGCTGGCCACCAGGAGCCCCCCGAGGGTCCACAGGATCCTTCGCCCCGGACGGTAGACCCGGGCCAGGTGAGCGGTCAAGGCGACCGTGTAGGCCACATGCAAGCTCGGCAGGGTGTTATCCGGTGTGGTGAAGAGGTAGTAGCCCGCCTCGAGGCTCGGGGAGATCACCGAGAAGGGGTCTCCGAGGCCCAAGGCGACGTACGGGTTGAGCTGGGGAAGCAGCAGGTAACCCGGTAAGCCAATGGCGTAGATCACCGGGTAGGTCAGCAGCACGCGTTTGAGCGCGCGACGGTCCCCTGTCATGGCCACCAGGTAGGGTGTCCAGACCAGGAGGATCACGAAGCCGGCCAGGTAGTACACTCCAGCAGATGCGACCACACCGGGGACCCAAGCCTGGCCCAGGGCCTGGTAGAACGGGGCCTCGAACCACGCGAAGACCACCAACGGTCCACCCAAGAGATCCTGTGCGAGCTCGGTGGCTGCCGGGTCGAGGAGGTGAACCTCCACGAGGTGCAGGATCCCGACGCCGTACACCACGAGGTAGTAGGGCCACAGCGGGACCCCGGTGGCCAGCCCCCGGCGGACCAGGCGCCCGAACCGACCCGTGAGATCCCAGGCCACAGCCCATCCCGCCTCCGTGTCGGGCCAACGAGCCAGCGTCTATAACCTACGCGGTAGCGGTCCCCGGGTGTTTTTAGACCTCGTCGAGGATGGTGACCCATGGGACGGGCGATCATCGCGGGGGAGCTGGTCAGGGACCTGGATCCGTCCTGGCCACCTTGGACAAGCATCGAGGAAGGCTGGCGGCATCTGGGGCCAGAAGCCCGGGAGCAGGTGCTCGACCGTACCCGGGAGATGCGTGAGCGGTTCGAGCTCCACGACCACGTCAACCAGGCCGCCTTGCGACGGCTCTTCTCGTTCCTGGCCCACGTGGAGACGGTGGCCATCGATGTACCCCTGATGGCCTTGCCCACGACCACCCAGGAGGGCCAGGCCATGCTCGAGCGCCAGCTTGCCGACGAGGTCTTCCACGCGGTCGGGTTCGCCCGCCTGGCCACCGACCTGGGCGGGATCGAGGACCCGATGCCCGAGGCCGACGCGGTGCTAGAACGGATCCGAGCCCCCCAGGACCCCCGGGTCAGGGCCGCGCTACTCAACCTCATCGCCGAGGACTGGATCGAGACACTGTTCAAGCACGCTGCCACGTGGGAGGTCGCCGACCCCGTGTTCCGGATGGTGCTGGCCGACGAGAGCCGTCACATCCACGAGGGCCACCATCACACCCAGGGCTTGGAGGCTGCCTCGATCGAGCCGGCCGTCCGGGATCTCGAGCAGGCGCTCTTCGAGCTCATGCAGTGCCCCCGGGTCGTCCTGCCCACCCTGGCCCTGGCCGGCGCTGAAGAGGTCCAAGCCCTCTCCAAGAGCTACCTCAGGACCCACGAGGCGGCCTTGGAGGGGCTCGGGCTTGCCCCACCCGAGGGTTTCGAGGGGATGATCGATGCGATCCAAGAGGTCGAGGACCAAGGATCCCCGACCGACGCCATGGAGAACGCTCGACACCTGGAGCCCGAGACCCAGTGGCGGCGCACCGCCCTGCACCTGTGGGACCAGCCCCGGCACCCCGTGATGCACGGCTGGTTCGATGTGACCACCGAGCACATCCCGACCGACCTCCTGACCCCGGTCCTGGTGGCCGCCGTGGGCAAGGTCTGGCACGCCTACCCCCGGGTCAACCGGTACACCCTCGGCGGCGAACTCTACGAGCCCGCCGGGGTCAACGTGGGCGTCCGCGTGACCATCGGCGAGCAGGGGGAGGCCCTGTCCACGATCGTCGTGCCCGACGCTCACCGGCGGTCTGTCCAGGACATCCAGCACCTCCTGGAGGCCGGCGTCCGGGAGATGAACGGGTTATCCGATCAGATCGGCGAGCTGGAGGCCGGTCAAGCCACCGGGGATCTGGCCTCGGTCCTGCGGGACGACGAGCTGATGGCCCTGGTGCCACCGGAGGTCGTGCCGGCTCCCGTGACCATCTCCAACGTCGGACGGTCTGGGATGATCGCCGGCGTGGGGGCGATGCCGGGTGCCCTGGGCCAGAGCGTGGAGCTGATCGCCGGACGCGAGGAGAAACGCCCGGTGTGGGACGGGGAGCGTTACGTGCCCGCCGACCGGGTCACGCTGGGCGCCTCAGCCGACCACCGGGTGATCGACGGCCACCACGCCGGTGAGGCCATGGCCCGGTTGCAGGACGCCCTCGATGAGGAGGGGACCCAGGAGATCATGGCTCGCGAGGACACCGTGCCTTCCGATGCCCCGTTGGACGATGTCCTGATGGGCACCGCGGGGACGAGCCAGCATCACGCCCGTCTCCTCCTCTCCTGCAAGGCACCGTTCTGGATCGGATGGATCTGCTGGCTGTTCAAGAAGTGACCTGACCAGGCAGGCCGTGTTCTCACCGAGCCTCGGAGGCCGCGACCTCCTCGTCGACGTAGACCTTCTGGGCCGGCATGGCTGTGCCCAGGTCGGCCTCGTTCAGCGCGTCCAACACCCGTGCCATGGCCGACGGGAGGCAGTGGTCCCCGTAGTGCTCCCGGCTCACCCAGTAACGGACCTCGAAGCGCACCCCCTCGTCGAGGGACTCCTTGGCGAAGATGTGCATCGGTCGGTCTGGGACGAGATGGCGTTCGCCCTCCACCGCACGTCCCAAGACCTCGCGGACCCGGTTCAGGTCCAGGGTCTCGGTCACATCGATGGTGACCACGACCCGACGCTCGGGGGTGGCCGTCGTGTTCACGATGGTGGCGTTGACCATCTCGCTGTTCGGGATGATCGCCTTGGGTCCATCCGGCGTCTCCAGGGTCGTGGAGTGCAGCGTCACCTTCTCGACCTCGCCGGCGCGGCCGCCGACCTCGACGATGTCACCGAGGATGAACGGTCGCTCGAAGAGGATCACCAGGCCGGCCAGGATGTTCTGACCCAGCCGTTGGGCGGCCAGGGCGACCATGGCGCCGGCGATGCCTGTGACCGCCACCGCTCCCCACAGCGCCTGGCTGACCCCCAGGATGTGCAGGGTGACGAACACGGCCAGGAGCAGGAGCAGGACATCCAGGAGGAAGTCGAGCTTAGCCAGTCGGCGCTCGGGCACGTTGTAGTTGGAGAGGCGAGCGTCGACCCGGTCGAAGAACCGGCCGTTGAGCCGGGTCAGGATCAGCGTGGCCAGCCAGATGAGCCCGATCCACACCCCCTTACGCACCGTCGGGTCCGCAAGCGGGCCATCGAGCTGAGCGAGCACGGTCATGGTGGGCCAGCGCGGCCACGGGTCTTGGGCCTGGCGGTCTGTTACCCGGTCGACCGTCCATCGGGGGTCTGGGCCCCTGGGCCATCGGAGGTGGATCCTTGGTCGGCCTCAAGCATGTCGACGATGGTGGCCACCAGGTCCTCGGGTTCGATGCCTTTCTCGATGTAGCCCAGGCCACCAAGCTCGCGGACCCGGGGTCCCAGCCGCCCCTCGACGAACCCGGAGAAGATGATGACCGCTGTCCCTGGTGCTTTTGTCCGGATCTCCGGGAGGGCCTCGAGGCCGTCCATCTTGGGCATGGAGAGGTCCAGGAGCACCAGGTCGGGCTGGAGCTCCTCGGCCAGCTCGATCCCCGTGAGGCCATCGCCGGCCTCGCCGACCACCTCGAACCGTCCGTCGAGCTCCAGGATCATCCTCACGGATAACCGGATATCAGCGACGTCATCGACCAGCAGGACCCGTAGGGTCGTCGGCCTCACCTCCGGTCTCTCCGGCGGGGCCCTGGCGGCGTAGGTCCCCGGCGCCCAGCGCGACCTCGGTGCCTTCCTCCCCGAGCAGCTCGGTGATGATCTCCTTGGCAGAGGCCAGGGTCTCCTCCAGGGCTTCCTGAGAGTCCTCCAAGTGACCCGTCTCTAGGCAGAGCTTGGCCTGGGCGATGCCCTGGACGACGTTATCGTGGATCTCCAACGCCTGGCGTTGGCGCTCCCGGACATCCTCGAAGATCGCTGCACCCCGGACCAACGTAGGGAAACGGCTCCGCATGCTCCAGTAGGTCAGGGCCGCTGCGCTGGTGACCGGCGGCCACAGCCACATGTGCCACTCGGTGAACGAGCTGCGCAGGGCCGTGCCAGAAGGGACCTCGAGACCGACCCAGGGAAGGGCAAGATGGAGGGCCAGGATGCCGTGGCCGACGCTGCACGTGAAGAAGATGGCACCGGTGGCGCGCGCCAGAGGGTTCTTGGACAACTGCTGGGTCCGCCAGAGGCCCACGAAGATGTGCGCGGCGATGGCCATATAGGCCACGGAGATCACGGCGTTGGCGGCCAGTCCCACGTACCAGCCGGCGCTCCAATGGCATTCGTACCAAGCTTCACAGACCCACATCGGAACCTCTCCTCGGTAGGTCGGTAGGGAGCGTCGCTACCCGGGCTACCCGTTCCGATCCCCCGAGGGACAGTGAGGCATGGTTGTCTGTCCTACATCAAACCCCCAGGTTGGGGCGGAGGGCATCAGCAGACCCTACCCGGGGCTCAATCGTGGGTGTAGACCGCCCGGACGCTACCCTCGCTGACGTGCTCGAGGCGGACGAACCCGTACCGTTCGAACTGGACGACGTCCCCGACACCGTACTGGAGGACGTTCTTCTCGACAGCGCCCTCCTCCTCGCTGCCGTCCGGCATGAGCACGGTGCATCGGATCGCTTGGGGGGTGACCCACTGGAGCATCGGCCCGTCCCGATCCTCGGTGGGGTTCAGGGAGACGAAAGTGGTCCGTTGCTCGTCGACGAGCTCGAGGTCCATGCCTTCCTTGAGACGGAAGATGGTGCCGGGCTCCATGGCGTCGCGTTCCTGGGCCGGGATCAGGACGGCGTCCTCGACGACCAGGGTTCGGGTGCCACGGTTGGGCTGGTCGGGATGCCGTGGGACCTTGACGCGGTGGGTCTCATCGAGCCCGTTGATCCGGAGGGCCGCCGGGTCCTTGACGAAGTAGAGGCGGTCGGCCTTCTGGTCGATGAGCTTGCGGTTCTCAGCCTCGAGGGTCTCCATGCTGGCCGCGATGTCCTTCTCGGTGAGGCCCAGATCGACCCAGAACTGCATCAGGGCCTTGGGTTGGAACCCCCTACGGGCCAGGGCGGCCAGGGTGGGAAGGCGCGGGTCGTCCCAGCCGGTGTACTTGCCGGCTTCGATGTCCTCGCGGAGCTGGCTGGTGGAGAACTTCCCGAACCCGTGGACAGAGACCCGGCCCCAGTGGAGGACCTCGGGGTACCGCCAGCCGAAGTGATCGTAGAGGAAGCGTTGGCGCTTCTCGCTGTCGGCCAGGTCCTTGCCCCGGATGATGTGGGTCACGCCGAGGAGGTGATCCTCGATGGCGCTCTCGAAATCGAGCATCGGCCAGACGTGGTAGCGGGTGCCGGCCTTGGCGTGCGGGTGCTCGTCGATGTCGACGATCCGCAGGGCCACCCAGTCTCGCAGGGCGGGGTCCTTGTGCTCGATGTCGGTCTTGATCCGGACCACGGCGTCGCCAGGCCCGAAGGTGCCGTCACGCATCCTCTCCCAGCGGTCCAGCTGGGTGGCCATCTCCTCGTCCCGGTGGGGGCAGGGCTCCTTGGCGTCCTTGAGCTCCTTGAACTCGTCCTGGCTGCAGGTGCAGACGTAGGCCGAGTCGTGGACCAGCGCCTTCATGGCGTAGTCGTAGTAGGTGTCCATCCGGTCCGAGGCGTTGACCGTCCGGGCGATCTCGATGTCTAGCCACTCGAAGGCATCCTCGAACATCTCGTAGGCTGGCTCCCAGGGAGCCTTGTTGACCGGATCTGTGTCATCGAACCGGAGGATGAGGTCGCCTCGGTACCTTCGGGCATACCAGCCGTTCACGCACATGCCTCTCGAGTGGCCTAGGGTAGGCGGGCCGTTGGGGTTGGGGGCAAACCGCATCACGATCCGCGGGCGCCCCTCGGTGTTCGGCAGCTCGGGCAGGCCCTCTCGCCGCTGGTCCTTGGCCTCCATCTCGATCTCGCCGAGCTCGGTCAGTTGGGCTTCCTGCTCCTCGACGGACAGCTCGCTGATCGACGCGATGGCTTGAGCGGCGGCCTCAGACACGGCTTCCGGTTCGTCCTTGAACGCATCGTCGTAGGCCATGATCCGACCGATCACGGCCCCCTGGTTGGCTTGGCCCTCGTGGTCGATGGCGTTCTGCAGGGCGAAGCGTAGAGCGAGGTCTTCCAGCTCCTCGGAGGACACGTTGCCGTCCAGGAAGGGCACCTTGAAAACCGTTGCGGGCACCAGGAGCCCAGGTGTCCCGACGCCACCGAGCCTACGGTCAGTCGTCCTGCTCGTCGCCCTCCTCGACAGGGCCCGGGTTGACCCCGGTGAACAGACCCACGATCCGGTCGACGGCGCTATCGATGAAGCTCGAGCGGTAGGTGACCAGCAGGTCCAGCACCCCTTCCCGGTCGGCGACCTGGTAGACGCCGCGCTCGGGACGCTCCACGACGTCCTCCGCCATCAGCTTCTTGAGATGGAAGGAGAGGGTCGAGGGTGCCAGGTCCAACCGGTCGCTCATGTCGGTCAAGCGTGAGGAACCGTGTTCGATCAGATCCAGCACGATCTTCCGGGGTGTGGCCTGGCGGAGGAGACCAAGGATGGGCTTGTCCCGTCGGTCGATCTCCAGGCTCGGGTAGTAGCGGGTGTACCGCCCGTCTCGCTTGGCGTCGATGAGGTCGCGCTTCTCGAGGTACTGGAGGTGGTACTGCAGGGTGCCCGTGGCTATGTCGAGGCGCCGCTGGATCTCTGAGAAGTGGGCGCCCGGGACCTCGCGCAGGAAGGTGTAGATCTCCCGGCGGGTGCTGACATCCAACGCGTCGCCCGGGCCCTCTGCCACGCGTTCACCCCTTGACGATGGCCAGGTAGAGCAGACCCAGGGTGACCGCGTCGGTACCGACCGACCAGGTGTTCCACGGGATCGGGCTTTCCATCACGCCGCTCCCGTCGAGGAGGATGAGCAGGCCCCGGAGGGCGAAGACGCCGAAGGCCAGGGCGGCGAACACGAAGCGTAGCGCTCCGGTCCGGTTGGCGGCCAAGGCTGAGACCAGGACCAGCAGGAGCGCGGTGCCTGTGAGCGCGACGGCGAGCAGGGGGGTCCACAGGGCCATGGTGCTGGTCTGGAACCCGGCTCGCGCACATATGTGTCTTCCCAACTTGCGCGCCGGGCCTGCTGCGGTCCGCGAGGATCGCGGTCTCTGGGATCGTGGGTGGGCCCAGGGAGCTCGGTACCCCGGGTGACCATGCCAGGTTTGCGCCCCCTTGGCGCGTAAGGGTCATATAGGAGACCTTCCTACGCGGGTCCTGCGCCCCGGGGTGCGGTCCCCGCTGTGCGTGACGCCCGACGTGGCCCATCGTGGGCCGCTACCTGCCTTCGGGTCGCCCCGAAGGTACAAATAGGGTGTGCACGCTACAGGCGGTCCCGCGCTCCAAGGCGTGGCCGACCTGCAACGACCCGTGGCCGGTCCTCGTGATCGGCGTCATGTCCGTCCGGTTCGCCGGAAGGTACAAATACGGGTTGCCTTGTACGGAGGTCCCGCGCCTTATGGCGCACACGGCGGCGTCGACGCCGCCATCACCCGCAGCGCGTACCCGGTCGAGGGGGCTGTCAACAGCCCACGATGACGGCCTGGATCCAAACTGCGGGACACCCGATGATGGGGATCCGAGAAACCCGGCCCGCTACCCGCGGGGTCGTGACCTCTCGTGATCCGACATACGAGACGTGCAAGTGTGATAGTCAACACACCATACACATACCATGGTGCAGTAGGCAGGTGAAACCTGTCTGCTCTGCCAGTTCCAAACCACCCAGGTTTGGCCCCCTCCTGGCGGGTTCATAGCCAGGACGTGCGGCGTGGGACTTACCCCCCGCGTCGGACGTGAATTCCGGTTGATCCTGCCGGAGGTGACTGCTATGGGAGTTCGCTTAAGCCATGCGAGTCGAGAGATTTCGGATCTCGGCAGACTGCTCAGTAACACGT
>CAZBKU010000125.1:0-566 GCA_964492585.1 uncultured Thermoplasmatales archaeon
GAGCAGCGGGACCTGGTATTTGTTCTGGACATCGTGGGCCGAGACGACGGCGCCGGGTTCGACATCGCAGAAGAGCGAGATCTTCTCCCGGGTCTCGTCCTCGACGGGCTCCGGGCACCGGCAGACGATCATGTCGGGCTCGACGCCGGCGGCCTTGAGCTCCTTGACCGAGTGCTGGGTGGGTTTGGTCTTCTGCTCGCCGACCGGGCCCAGGATGGGGACCAGGGTGGTGTGCAGGAAGACCACGTTGTTGTGGGTGTGGTTCCGGTGGAGCTGGCGAAGCGCCTCGAGGAAGGGCATCGATTCGATGTCGCCCACGGTCCCGCCGACCTCGACCAGGCAGACGTCAGCCCCGCTCTTGGCGGCGACCGACTCGACCTGCTCGCGGATCTCGTTGGTCACGTGCGGGACGATCTGGACGGTCTTGCCCAGGTACTTGCCTTGGCGTTCCTTCTCGATCACCGAGCGGTAGACCTTGCCGGTGGTGCAGTTGTTCTCGCGCGTGATGTTGCTGTCCAGGAACCGCTCGTAGTTGCCGAGGTCCAGGTCGACCTCGCCGCCGTCTT
>CAZBKU010000125.1:576-8981 GCA_964492585.1 uncultured Thermoplasmatales archaeon
TCGCCGTGCTCGAAGGGGTTCATCGTCCCCGCGTCGCAGTTGACGTACGGGTCGATCTTCACGGCTGTGACGCTCAAGCCGCGGGATTTGAGGAGGGTCCCGATGGAAGAGGTCGTGATGCCCTTCCCCAGCCCGGAGAGAACACCGCCCGTGACGACGATGAAGCGCGTCTGTGTCACGGGAGCAACGCTAAGGGGTTCTTCGGTAAAGAGGTTCCCATCGGGTGACCCCCCGGGCCATGCCACCTCGGCGCAGACCGGTCAAGCCCGCTGGAAGGGGGTCAGGATGGTGCTGGCGAAGAAGCCGCCCTCGTCCATCCCGGCTTCGGCCTCGCCCTGAGGGACGTCCAGGTTGGCGGTGACGTAGGCACCCAAGGGGGCCTGCAGGTCCTCCGAGTCGGTGGGTGCTTCGTCGCCACTGTGGGTTTGGACATCGAGGCGAAGCTCGATCATCCTGTCGCACAGGGCATCGCAGTCGATGGTCGCCGGCGTGACGATGGCCACATCGGCCGTCGCCCAAGCACCATCGGCTGCCATGGTATCGCTGACACCGACGCCGCTGCCCCAGATGATGCAGTCGCCGTAGATGGCGGGCTTGGTGGGATCAGCTGTGGAGATGCGGCAGCCCTCCTGGCTTCCATCACCGTCATCGCCGTCGTCACCGCCGCTGTCGCCGCCGTCGGCGACGGTGGACGGCACCAGTGGTGCGAAGGCGAGGAGCAGGGCTAGCATCGCTACCAACAGCCGCATCGGATCAAGGCACGCATCGCGCCCAGGGGTCTTAATCCCTTTGTCCCCCCGCGTCGCTAGTACCGGCTGACCCGCGCCGCTTCCGGGCTGTCACGTTCTATGCCCTCGAAACGATTATACCCGCGCCGCGCCATCACGCTTCTGGCCGTCGAGTGGGAGGCCGGGCGTAGAGGTTCGTGCCTTCCGACCGGCGACCGAGAGGATCAGACGTGGGACGCCGAGAGCTGGTAGCAGGGGGCGGCATCCTCCTGCTCGTGCTGGCACTTGCACCGCAGGCCAGCGCAGCCACCGTCGACGGGTTCGTCACCGGCGACCCACCCCTGAACCTCGACGGCACGATCTCCGGTCGTGCCCTTGATCCAGCGCTGCACCTGACCAACCCGAACCTCGGTGTCCCAGACCGTCCGATGACGCTCTGGTTCGACGAGCTGGTGGTCACGCAACGGACCTACGACGTCCAGGTCGTCGAGACCGAAGCCCCTGTCATCGGATACCCCGTGACGTACGAACCGCCCAGCGAAGGCGCTGACGAGGAGACGTACACCTTCCAGAACGTGACCCTCGAGATCTCCGCCGTCGGCCAAGATGCCGACCTGCTCCTGGCCGCCAACGAGTCCGGCGGTCTGGCGGTCTCCTTCGAGGAGATCGATGGCCAAGCTCGGGCGGATACCAACGCCACCGGCCTGACCATCCAGGACGGCTACCAGAAGAACGTCGGCGAGCAGCGCGGCGGGATGCCCAACGCGTTCCTCCACGAGTACAACATGGCCGGTCCTGTGGTGAGCTTGGAGGGCCTTCACGCGTTCGAGCTCTCCGGACCTGCCGAGGGGTACATCTGGGATGCCCACGTCCAGATCCGCAACGACACCGGTGAGCTGGCCAGCTTCAACACCGGGTACCGTGCCGAGGAGGACATGACCAACAGCCGTCGTTCCGAGCACTACGAGTACGTGCTCCTCGACGGCGAGGGCGTCGAGACCGAGCTCCTGCCCGGCGGCCTCTCCTCTTCCCTGGTGGCCCCTGCGTTGGGCCTCAACCTGGACGGCACGGCCACGTTGCGAGACGCCAGCGGTTCCTTCCAAGCCGGCGACGACCTGTTCAGGGCCGACGGTGAGCCTACCGCTCGCCTGGAGGGCAACCTGTCGCTCGATCTTACGCCGACCGACCGCCCGGCCTCCTCAGCCGTCGAAGACGATCCACGGCTGACGCTGTCCTTGGACGGCGACCTCACCGACGTGAGCCTCGCCCCCGTTGCCAAGGATCCCTTGATCCCTGGCGGGGCCGTGACCGTGACCGCCGGCGGTGCCACCCTGCTGGGGCTGGCCGCCGCCTGGTACGTCTTCGGCGTGAAGGGCGCCTCGCTGGGTGCTCTCCTGGCCAAACCCCGGCGCGAGGAGGAAGCGGAGGCGGCCGAGGAGCATGCTTCGGCAACGGCTGCAGGTTCCGGCGACCTCGACATCGTCGACCTCGACCGCCCCGGCGATCTGCTCTTCGATCCCGACCGCTTCACGCTCTACCACCTGATCGGCTCCCAGACCGGCCTCACCGCCGAGGAGGCCCGCAAGGAGACCGGCATCGAGCACGCCGAGGAGGCGCTTGAGCGGTTGGCCGACCACGGGCTCCTGGCACCGATGACCGAGGACCCGAGACGGTACTGCCTACCTGGCCAGGTGACCGAGACCCAGGCCCGACAGATCGCCTTCCTGCACCAGGAGGACGCGCTGCAGGTGGCCAAGATCCTGGCCATGCACGGCCTGATGCCCGAAGAGAGGTTGCTTGAGCGGGTGACCAAGGCCCACGACGGCATCCCGCGGTACAAGGCTCGCCATCTCCTCAACGGGTTGGTCGGCCACGATCTGGTCATCCGCGAGCATGGTGAAGATGGGCCCGTGGTCGACCCGGCCCAGGCGCTCTACGGATGCCTTGAGCTGGTCGGCCAACCGGTCCTGCACGCCTGAGACCCGGCTCGTCGCGCTGATCTCTATCGCTATGCGACCCACCCAAGCGGCCTAGCTGTCCGGCCGACCGGGCCCGCCTGAGGGCTCGTCGGACCTGCCGGGGACCGCCGATCAGCGGGTCAGGGCACCTACCCACCGCCAGCCATCGAGGGGAACAGAACGGGACCGGTTGACACCGTCAGGGACCGGGATAAGAGAAACAGGGCAACGCTGCAAGAAGGGCCAACAGGGGCATCGCTACGGGACGACCGGAAGCGGTCTCGCCGGTGTGACCGTCTACCGTCGGACGCCGACCTCGGCCTCGGGGGGCTCAGCGGTCTGGGCACCCTCGAGGATCTGGATGTCGGGTCGGACCAACTTCACGTAGAACTGCCCGTCGCGCTTGCCGAGCTCCACGACGTCAGCCTCCGCCATCGTGTGGACGTGGTGCTTGACGGTCATGTAGTTCAGCGGCTTGGGCAGCGACTGGGTCGCCAGGTGGACGAGGTCTGCCAAGAAGACATCCTCGTGCTCCTGGAGGATCCGGTAGAGATGCACCCGGTTGGGGTGCGAAAGCGCTGTGCAGATCTCAGCGACGGCCTGTGGGTCCCTGACCTCCATCACGCCTGTATCCGACGGACGAAATATAACTCCATCGGCGCCACGACACGGTGGACCCCCTCAGTGTGAACGTACGACCGGTTCCGAGCCCCCGACCGACGAGGGGGCTCACCCGGCCTTGGCATCCTCGGTGTGCCAGTCGCGGCCCTCGGTCCAGGTGTAGCTGCCCTGCCAGGCCTCCTTGGCGATGTGGGAGACCGCATCGATCAGCCGCTCGACCTCCTCGGCCGTGTTGTAGACGCCCAGGCTTGCGCGCACCGCGCCGGGGAACCCGGGCTCGCGTGTGCTCCCACCTTCGCGCAGGTGCTGGCGTAGATCCTCGACCTCGTGGCCGATGCCGAGCAGGCGGACGAGGTACGGGTGGGCGCAGAAGCAGCCGTTCCGGGTGGCGATGCCGAACTCGTTGTCCAGGATCGTGGAGACCAGGCCGTGGTGGACCCCGTCGACGGTGAAGCCGATGGCCCCGACGCGATCCTCGACAGGCGCGTCGCCGAGCACGGTGACCCCGGGGATGGCCTTGAGACCGGGGACAAGCCGGTCGAGGAGTTCGATCTCATGCGCGCGGATCTCCTCCATCCCGATGCCGCGCAGGAAGTCCAGAGCCGCGCCCATCGCCACGGCCCCGGGCACGTTGGGGGTGCCACCCTCGTGGCGGTCGTGGCCCCGGGTCCAGAGCACCTCGTCGGTGCCGACCAGGGAGACCGTCCCGCCGCCAGGGCGGTAGGGTGGGGCCTCGTCGACCAGATCCTGGGGGGCCACCAGGCAGGCAGACCCCATGGGGGCGTAGGCCTTGTGGCCAGCAGCGGCGAAGAAGTCGGGTCCGCCGGTCTGGCCGATCTTCCGCAGGTCGATGGGGAGGTGGGCAAGCGCCTGGGCCCCGTCGACCAGGACCCGGGCGCCGTACCGGTGGGCCAGGTCGACGACCTCGTCCAGGGGTGGACGGATCCCGGTCACGTTGCTGGCCGCGCTGACCGCCACGAGCTTGGTCTTGTACCGTTCCAGCTTGGCCTCGAGATCCCCGAGGTCGAGCTGGCCGTCCCCGTCGACCTCGACGTGGGCGAAGGGGCCCCGGGCACGGTGGGGCAGGTCGTTGGAGTGGTGCTCCATCATCGTGATCAGCGTGTAGCCGGGCTCGTCGGAGACCAGGTGGGCGGCCATGTCCAGCGCGCCGGTGGTGTTCTGGGTGAACAGGACCTCCTGGTCCGGCCGGGCGCCGACGAACGCCTTGCACTTCCAGCGGACATCCTCGTAGGCCTCGGTGCTCACGATCGACAGGTGGTGGGCACCGCGGTGGACGTTCGCGTAGGCCTCCCGCAGGAACCGGTCGTGGGCCTCGATCACGGGCGTGGGCGCGTGGGTCGAGGCGGCGTGGTCGAAGTACGCCAGCGGCAGCTCCTCCCCGGTGATCTTGCTCTTGAAGACCGTCTGGGTAACAGGGAAGTCCTCGCGGACGTCGAGGGTCATGCAACGCTATGAGGTGCGCGAGACCATAAATGCGACCCGGTCCCGACCAGGTCGGCCCCTCACGGCCCTTGGCGGGTCACAGGGGCTCTCGAAGCAACATCCGCGGCGTACGGACGCCCAGGATGTCGTCCCGGAGGACCTGGGGGAGAGCTTCCTCGATGGACTGCCATGCCATGGGCTCCAAGCGTTCTCGGAGCTCCTCCCAGGCCTCGAACCGGCGCTTGCGGACGGCGCGACCGACCTGGTCGATCGTCGGTCCCCAGAGCCCCAGGGGGGCCAGAGGATGGTCGGCGCCGGCCTTGGCCGCTGCACTTCGGGGGTTGCGGCTGGTGCCGAACCCGTGGATGTTGTTGAGAAGCTCCAGCACCCGATCCTCCAGCCACGCGGGCTTGGCCTCGGCCAGCATCGTGGCCACGGTCTCGGCCACCTCGGGGACCCGGTCGTCAGGGGACTTGTGGAGCGTGAAGGTGCCGAGCAGGTCGACACCGGTCGCGTCCGGGTCACCGATCTCGTCGCCGGTCGACGGTTCGGCTTCCTCGGGTAGCAGGCCGAGGCGCAGCTCGGGTTCCTGGGGGTCGAGCAGGAGGGAGAGCTCGCCCTTGGGGGCCTGGCGCCAGGGGTGGTGGACGACCAGCAGCATGAGGCATGCATGGGCTGGCCGGTTGATAGCCTCGGTGGTCCGTCCGGGCGTCGACCGGCACCCTACTTGGTGATGTGCTCGCTGTGGTCGCCGAGCAGGGTGCCCTCGGGCAATCGGATGTCGAAGACGTGGTAGGCGATGCCCTCGGTGAAGGCGATGCCGGGCCCGGCGGCCGCGTGTTCGAAGCTCCAGGTGCCGCCGACCTCGGTGGTCTCGAACACGTTGACGGTCAACCCAGCGCCCTCGACGGGCAAGCGTGTGGTCTCGAAGGAGGTGCCGTTGGGGCTGGTGGCGACCTCGCGGTAGGCGCCGCCGACCGGCGGACCGCTGAGGATGTCGCCCACGATGCCGGCGAAGGTGACCCGGTCGTAGTCCGAGGAGAGCTCCACCTCCTCGATCGGGGGAGCAGGTTCCTGGTCGAGGCTGAGCACGCTGGCGATCCGCCCGTTGACGAAGACGAGGTCGTGGCCGTGAGGGACGGTCACCACCCCCTCGTACCCGAACCCGTGGTCGACGACCTCGTAGCTGATCAGGCCCTCGGCCTCGAAGCTGGAGAGCACGCCGAGCTGGGGGTCGTAGGTGGCGGTGATGTTGGCCCCGCAGCAGTACCAGATCTCGGCGGTACCGTCGGGGTCGGTGGTCACCTGGGCGGTGACCGGGTTGCCCTCGAACTCGGTCTCCCACTCCTTGCCGTCGGTCAACGGGAAGTCGGTGACGTGGAACCGGGCGTCGTGGACCTCGTAGGAGAGATCGTCCTTGGCGACCTCGCCCAGACCGGGGACGTGGAACAACAAGGCGTCCTTGACCCACTCCTCTTGGGGTTGGCCGAGCAGGAAGTCGGCACCCTCGGTGCCGGCCACGACGCGGGTCCAGGTGACGTCGTACCCGATCAGGGGGCTTGTCATCTCGATGGTCCACCACTCGCCGATCTGCCAGTCCGGCGCTGCCTCGAGCGAGCGCTGGGAGACGTCGACGGTCCCGGAGGAGCCGCCGTCATCGCCGGAACCATCGGCCAGGGCGTCGTTCTGATCCCCTCCGGTTCGGTCGCCCGCATCGGAGGTGTCGTTGGTGGCGCCGATCTCATCCCCGCCTGCTCCCAGGCAACCGGCCAGGCCGATCAGCAGGGCCAGCAGGAGCGTCCAAGCTCGCTTCACGGTCCTGGGACCGGCAGGTCGGTTAAGAAGCTTCGTGTGCACCGCTTGCGCGGTCCAGGTGCCCGGAACCTCCAGCAGGTCATCGAAGCGGTGGAGTTGTCGCATGCGTCACAAGCGATACATGAGCTCCAGGGGATCCAAAGGAAGCAAAGGAAACAGTGGATGGAGAAGAAGGGCGAAGGCCCATCGAGCCGACGTCGCAAGCGGCGGTTCCTGGGGAGGAGCGTCAGGACAGGCGCCTGACGACGATGGCGCGCGTGCGTGGATGTCTCGGATCGATGGGCCAGCCGGACCGAAGAGGGGATGCGATCGGTCGGTGCTAACGGACGGGGACGACGAGCGGAAGGCTGGGGCCCCGTGAACCGTACTCGAACCGCCCGCAGGACGGGCAATCGAACACGTCGCTGGTGCGGCCAGCCACCCGGGTCTTGAGCCGGGCGACCTCGTCGCCACAGTTCGGGCACAGGCCCTTGCTCGTCGCCAGCTGCCGCGTGCTTGGGTGCACAGACACGGGTCGACGGGACGGGTAAGAAGCTCTGAGGTTGGATGGTCGAAGTATCGATGACAACATGAGGGGATCGTCGATGGATCGTGACTTACCGGGAGGGGCGTACTGTCAACCCGGATCGGGTCATCCGCCGCCAGAGCCTCGCCAGTGGAAGAAGGATGCCGTATCGGACCCTCAAGGTCGCTGTGGTCGTCGCGGCTGCACCGGGACCTGGCCTCCAGAGGATCTGCCGGCGAGGCCACCGGATGGCAAGCCGCCCGCAACAAGGCTTTTGAGGGGGCTTCCTGTCGAAGACCCATGACCTCCCGTTCCACCGCGTTGGTCGCGGCGTTGGCCCTGACGACCATCGCCTTGGCCGGCTGCATCGGCTCCGACACCGATGGCTCCCTCGAGGAGGGTTCGGCCGATCGGATCCCCGACCCGGTCCCCGGCCTGGAGCTGAACGGTACGATGACCTTCACCAAGTCGGTGGTCACGCCGGCCGTCCACTTCGGCCACGGCCTCTACGAGCCCACCATCGACGTCTCGGACACCGGCGTGATCTACATCAGCTCCCATACGACCGGTGTCGGCACCACGGGCGCGCCAGCCTTCTACAGCGGCGACGACGGCGAGAGCTGGCAGCAGTTGCCCTTCGCCATGGACGTCACGATGCCGGAGCCGATGCACGGCGGGACCCCGCCGCCGAGCGACGAGATCTTCATCGTCACCGGCGACGGTGGCCAGGCCTGGGGCGTGGACATCCTGCTGGCCACGTTCCCGGTCAACGGGTGGTGCGAGGACGGCGCCGAGCACTGCTATCATAACCCGGATGCCTACGACGAAGCCGAGGCCCAGACCACCCGCGCCGACGCTATCTCCGGGCAGGACACCTCGTGCAGCGCGGCCAACCTCAACGACCGGCCCTGGGCCGCCTACGCCAACGGGAAGCTCCTGATGGTCAACAACCCGGGCGGTGGACCGGTCCAGGTCGCCGCCATGGACGTGCCCCCCGCCCAGTACGTGGAGACCTGGGATCCGGTCGACGGCCCGACCTGGAACCTGTGCGCCGGCGAGGGTGGCGGCTCGATCCCCGGCATCCCGGACATGCGCGACGACCATTTCTTCGCCGTGCCCCAGGTGCAGGACGACAAGCTCGTGGTCATCACCGGCAACGCCGAGGACGTCATGGAGGTCGAGCAGACCACGGTCTTCGAGAACACCCACGTCTCGGTCTCGGCGATCGGGGACTACGGCCAGGTCGTCTTCGACGAGCAGGACACGATGTTCGTCAGCGCCATGAACAACAGCGCCGGCGAGCCCGGCGACGGTGCCGGCGGGATCCACCTGGCG
>CAZBKU010000126.1:0-8937 GCA_964492585.1 uncultured Thermoplasmatales archaeon
GTGGACGTGCCTGAGCCACAGCGGCCCCCGGGGCGAGTGATCCTCCGGGGGCCGCCGCACATCCCCACAACCCACACGACCGCCATCCGGTGGACAGGAGGCAGCGATGGCCGCGAAGTCCTACCACTCCGCTGCGGGCACGGGGAGCACCCAGCTGATCGACCGGGGCACGACCCTGCTCGGCATCGAGGCAGCCGAGACCACCACCTCCGCCCGTGCTGAGCTGGTCCTGCGCGACGGCAGTGACGCCAGCGCCGAGCGTCGCGGAGCCCGGATCCACCTCATAGCCGGCGAGAGCACCGGGGTGTGGTACGCGCCCCAGGGCGTCACGTTCACCAAGGGCGTGTTCCTCGAGCGGCTGTCAGGAACCAGCGAAGTCACGATCTACGTGCAGTAGGGGTGCGATATGGGTGGATGGAGCAGTGGGGCTGACCTCGAGGCCAGTCTTAGTGGCACGTATCGCAAGGACGACAGGCCGCTGGTGCTCGGCGCCGGATCGCTGGAAGCACACGCAGGCAGTCCCAGCATCGTGGCGGTCGATGCGGGCCGCTACAACGGCTGGTCGCTACCCGAGTCCGGCGGGATCGAACGTCTCGGCGGGTTCCTCGACGTGCCGGACTCGTGGAGCACGTTCGACATCGAGTTGTGGCACACCCACGCCTCCGGGGCGACCGACGACGCGGCCATGTTCGTAAACCTGTTGCAGCCATCCGCTGGGACCGATCTCGGCGGCACCGACCACGACAGCGGCACCGTCGCGGTCACCGCTGTGGGCACTGCTGGTGCGCTCGGGATCACCACCATATCGTCCGGGGTGGCGGCGGTTGGAGGGGCGACGCTGCTGGGTCTTGGGCGCAACAGCGGCAATGACACGCTCACGTCGGCGTTCATCCTGATCGCGGTTGTGCTGCGAAAGGCATCCTGATGGCGACTTGGCACCTGCCGACAATGAAGCTGCGGATCGACGACGACGGCACTGCCGCGCTGGAGGCTGCCATCCCAACGGTGGGAGGCGATGACGTGGTGGCCGAGTGGCAGATCGAATACCTCCCGTCGGAGGCGCAGGACCGCATCCGCGCGGCGTTGGCCGACGAGAACGGCAACGAGCCGCCGCTGGACGTGTCGACGAACAAGCCTTCCGGCACGCCGGGCACCCACCCGCAAAACTAACGCATAGTGGCGATTGTGACGAGCCCTACCCGGCATAGGGGGATGGCCCCATGACCACCATCGGTGACCTCGTCGACCGCACTCTGCGCAACTGGCTGATCCCGCCCGACGACCAGCCGATCACGTTCGCGCTGGGCGGATCCCTGGACGACTCCTCCGCCACGGTCCCCTACGACGCGACGCTCCTGACCCCCGAGCTCGAGGAGATCCTGGGTCCGGGGACGCTGGTCGAGGTCGGCTTCGAGCAGATCCTGCTGGGCACGGTCGATACCGGCATGTCCCAGATCACCAACTGTGTTCGTGGGGCGAACGGGACGACCCCAGCAGCCCACTCGTTGGGCGATCCGGTCATCCTCACACCGACCTACGCCCGCCAGGCGATCCTCGACGCCATCTCCGACGCCATCTCCGCCCTGCACCCGGACCTGTACCAGATCAAGTCGACCGAGATCACCGTCAAGTCGACCTACAACGAGGCGCCGGCCGACATGATCTCGCCGGTCCACTTCTCGTATGTCGACAGCTTCGGCCTGCCGGTGGAGGCATCGGTCCAGTGGTCGCAGCTGTTCCCCGACTCGTCGACCGGCAAGGCCATCGTCGTCCAGGCCGTGCCCGAGACGACCGGCCACCTGTCCTACTACGCCGGCTTCCCCCGGCCGACCGATCCCACCGACACGCTGGACAGCCTCGGCCTCAAGGAGTCCTGGGCGCGGCTGCTGGTCATCGAGGCGGTGCATCAGGTCATCACCGTCCGCGACCTGAGCCGGGCCACCAGCGAGTTCCTGACCCGGCAGCTGAGCCAGCAGGGCTTCCCGGTGCCGTCGGCGTCGGAGATCCGCGACGGCCTGCTGCGGTACCGGGCCCAGCTGCTGACCGAGGCCAAGGCCGACCTCACCGCCCAGCACGGGGTGACGGCCGTGGTCACGTTCCCCCAGGACAGCCCCTGGCGATAGGGGCGCACGAGCAGAGGGCCGCTTATAAAGACCCAGGGCCTCGTTATAAGACCCAGGACCCCACATGCCGCTGCCCACCACCGCCAACGTCGACCGGCCCCGGGCGCTGGGGTACCACGCACGGCTCGACGACCTGTACCTGCGGCTCATCGCCAACCAGGAGATCGGGACGCCGCGCATCGAGTCGATCCGCCCCGAGGCCACGCGCATCGACACCGGCCAGACGCCCGAGGACTTCGTATCCGAGTTCGGCCAGACGTTCTCCCGGTCGCGGTTCGCCGGCGGGGAGGGGCTCGGCTTCGCCCACCGGGAGGAGTCGGAGTCGGATCGGTTCTGGGACTCTGAGCACATCGACGTCTCGCCACCCGACCCCGGCGAGCGGGCCGCCATCCGCCTCGGCCACGACGCCGACGAGATCGCCGAGATCACCCACAGCGCCATTGCCGACATCGCCTCGAACGGCATCTACGTGTGGATCCGAAAGGACGGCGACCTCCTGCACGAGACCTCCGACCCGCTGACCGCCAGCCCGACGTTCAGCGACGTCACGCCGTTCTCCGACGGGCGGGTGTCCGGCCTCGCCGTGCTCGGCAACACCGCCTACCTCGGCGTGCTCAACGGCACGGACGAAGGCGTGTACCAGCAGGACAGCCTGGGAGGGTCGTGGAGCACATGGTCGGACTTCGCCCCCTCCGACATGTGGGCGGTGAAGTCGCGGATCATCGGACTATCCGACGGGCTGACCGAGCTGCACGAGGTCCGTAGCGGTGCCGACTCCGTCCTGGTCGCCACCAGTAGCAGCCCCTGGCGCGACGTCGAGGACGCCGGCAGCCACATCCTCGCCGCCTCCGAGGACGGCTACGTCTACGCCTTCACCGCCAACGACGACGCCGACATGGAGCTGGTGGCCCAGACCCGCATCCCGTTCGAGCGCCCCGTCGCACTCGCCACCCTCGGCAGCAGCGTGTTCGTCGGCACCTACCGGATGGTCGGGACGGGGATCAGTGACACCATCGCCAGGCTGTGGCGGGGCGACCTGGCAAGCGACGGGTCCCTGGCCAACCTCCAGCTGATCCGCGAATGGGGCGGTGGGGATCCGCCCGCCGCCTACATCGGCTCGCTGGAGACGGACGGGGTGTCCATCTACATCGGCCTCACCCACCACCTCGGAGGGGGCGACTACTGGGCCGGCCTGTGGCGCTACGACTCCAACACCGGCGGGCGGGTCCGTCAGATGAAGGCTGTCGAGACCAGCAACGCGACCAGCTACGTCGACGACATCCTCATCATCGGCGAGCAGGTCCTGTTCACCGTCCGCCACCACGGGCTGTACCGCGAGTCGACCGACACCTACAAGGACGACGGCTATCTGATCGCCCCCGCCGCCGACTTCTTCACCGCCCTGGACAAGTCCTGGCTGCGGATCGAGGTCGAGGCCGACTTTCCGGCTGGCACCAGCGTCAAAGTGTCCTATGCCACCGACCTCGACGCGATGGACGATCCGGCCTCGGGGCTGTGGACCAGCGCCGGAACCCTGGACCCGAGCTCGACGTCCCACGTCCTGGACATCGCCGGCACGAAGGCCCGGTTCCTGACCCTGATGCTGACCCTGAACGCCAACACCGCCCAGGATGAGACCCCCCGCGTGTACAGCGTCTCGGTCACCGCCAACGTCGTCGGCGAGGAGGTGGCCGTCACGCTGCCCGTGAACGTCAGCGATCAGATCGAGCTGCCCGGCAAGCGCCGCCACAACGTCCGGGGCCTGGGCGAGAAGGTCTACCAGGAGCTGAGAAGCCGCGTCGGCGAGTCGGTCGAGATGGAGCTGTTCTCCCCGGCCGAGACCTTGCGGGGAACCGTGTGGCGAGTCGAGGCCCCCGTGCCGAGTGTGGATGCGAGCGGGTCCCGGACGATGGTGTGCAACGTCGAGGTGCGCGGCGTGGGGAGCTAGAGCCCGGTCATCCCTGCCGGTGCTGAGCCGACGACATCGCCACCCCGTTCCACCCGTCCGGCGGCGACAGGCCCTCCCGCTTCATCGCCGAGGCCACCTGGGTGCGCTCACGGGGGTGCTGCGTGCCCTCGTGGGTCTCGAGTCGTTCGATCACCGGCTGGATCTCGCGGCGGATCACCCACCGGATGCTGACGACGACGCCGCTGACGATCATCACGACCGCCGTCAGCAGCCCGCCAGCAGCGGCAGCGAAATCGACCCACATCGAGGATCCTGTCAACGAGGCGGCAGGGGCAGCGTTCGGGTAACTACCGGAAGCCGGCCTGGCTCAGCCCGGGCTGCTCGCCGAGGTTGACGAACTGATCGCCGAGCTTGCCGGACTTCTCCACGCGGTTGATCGCCTCGTAGGCGCTCGGCGACAGGTGCTTCACCTTGCCGGAGCCGGTATATAGCACCCAGATCTTGTTGTCATCGCTGAACTTGGCGAGCATTTCGCCCTCCTCAGGTGCGGGGATGTCGGTCGCGTCGGTATATGTCTTCGGGCCACGGGCGGCCTGGGACACGACCTCGGGGATGATGGCGTCCAGGGGCCCCGGGCACGACGTCGGGGAAAGGGTCCCGTGGCCGGCCATGTTCAGCGGCCACCAGCCCCGGATCTGGCCATGCCGCAGCAGCCAGGCCAGCGAGTCGATGAGGGCATCGGTGGGGGTCGTGTTGCCATTGGCGGGGACACAGACGGCGTGCCAGGTGGTGTTGTGGCCGAGGGTGTGGGCCCCGCGCAGGTTCACCGACCGGCCGTAGAACAGGTTGCCGGCCAGATCAGCGACGAACGTGTAGCCGATGGTCGAAAAGCCCCGGCCGAAGTGGACCGACTGGAGGCCTCGAGGGGCGTCGAAGCCGATCCATTCCGGCCCGGCGCCGTAGTGGAGGGACAGGCCCTCGCGCTTGGCCGGGGCGTGCGGGACGGGCCGGCGCAGCTGATAGCCCCAGGCGGCACGGGGAGTGATCGACCGGGACATAGGCTAGGCCTCGTCGCCAGGAAGGGGACCGTCGTCAGCGTTGTAGACGAACGGCACCGTCCAGCGCTGGGAGAGCCGGCCGACGAGCCCGCCGATCACGCCCGAGGCCAGGGCCAGAGTGAAGGATGCCGACGTGTCGCTGAGGAAACCGATGCTGGTCAGGGGGGCCTGCAGATCAGCGGCCAGGGACGAGAGCAGGGCCATGGCCGCACCGAGGAACGTCGGGGGGTGGTCGCGTGGTGACATGGATAGCCTCCTGTTCAGGGGAGGGTAACAGGCGCCGGGGATGTGGGGGTATGGACTACTTCCCCTTCTCGCTGGCGTACCGGGCCCGGACGGAGGCCTCGGCCTTGGCCTTGGTCTCCGAGTATCCGACCGTCACCCAGGAGCCGTCGGGCTTCTGCTTCTTGATCGGCCAGCCCTTGGATGTCTTGGAATCGACGACCTTCCACGGCATCGTCACACCTCCATCTTCTGCTGCACCGGTTGGGGCCTGGGCGGGAACGTGTGATCTGGCGACACCAGGCCCATGTGATGCTTGCAATACCCCACCACCATCGGGTCGAAGACCATCGCCTCCAGGCCGCAGGCGATGCAGGTCTCATCCCAGTCCCGGTCCCAGGCTCGGGTCGACGATCCCCTGACCCAGGCCCTGACCAGCCGGAGATCGGCCTCGATGGCCTCGGACAGGGACTGTTTCCTCAGCGCCGCCGCCGGGTGGTACGTGGCGACGGCGACCTGGACCGGCTCGGTCATGGTGCCGGCGATGAGCATCGGCCGGGACCGGACCTGGGACACGGGGAAGCGGGCCAGGTCCGGGCGCAGGGACGACACGGCCACCTTGCCGGCCAGGACGATGGCCCTGGGATCGACGGCGTAGGTCTGGGCGAGGAGATTGGGCCGGCACGCGTCGAGCTCGTCGGGCTCGGGGTCGCGGTTGTCAGGCGGCCGGCACGACACGGCGTTGGCCCAGGCCACCTCGACGCCGGGTCGGATGCCGGCCATGGCCAGGCACGAGCGCATCATGGACCCGGCCGAGCCGACGAAGGGGGTACCTTGAGTATCCTCGGAGGATCCGGGGGCCTCGCCGACGACGAGGACGTTGGCCGGGGTCGGGCCCGACATGGGCACGGGGGCGGTGCAGGTGCGGTGGAGAGGGCAGCGGGTGCAGGAGCGGACCATGGAGCGGACCGTCATGGGTCGGCCTCCGCGCCATCTCCCTCGCCACAGAACAGGTGCGGCTGCTGCTCGGCAACGTCCCCGGTCCCTGGGTAGATGTCGGGCACCGGCTCGGACAGCGACGTCCGGCCGCAGATGGGGCACCAGACCCAGACCCGCCGCCGAGTAGTCACACCGCCCGTCACACCGCCCGTCACCCCACCCATGGCCGCCCCACGTCGTGGCGCTCGATCCAGTCGAGGATGGCTTTCAGAACGAGCCTCTCGACGTACAGCTGCTCGAAGGCGGTGAAGTCCCCGGCCGAGGTCTTGGTGCCGTGGACGGTGGTGATGAACACGTCCATGGCGGCATGGACACCGAGGCGGAAGGCGCTCTCCTGGTCGGCGTCGAGGTCACAGGCGGCCAGCGCCTCGTCGATCTTGCCGGCGATCTGGGCCTTGACCTGATCCTCGCGGTGGATGGTAACCGGGTCAGCGTCCTTGTCAGTGTCAGCGTCGGTGCCGGCATCGGTATGATCAGCGCCGGCGCCGGCATGGTCGGCATCAGAGTAGCCATCGGTCATGTCGTCTCCTTGTGTCGGTCCCGGGCCAGCGCCCGGATCAGCCGCTTCGCTGTCACCTGGCCCAATCCGGAGACCTGGCGTAGGTCGGCCTCGTCCACGTCCCAGCTCATCGGCACGCCGCCGAAGTGGTCCAGTATCCGGGAGGCGAGCTCGGGCCCGATCCCGGGCAGGGCGGTGAGCAGGTGCTTGGCGTAGTCGTCGTTGGATACTTGTCCCCAGCCGTCACCATTGGGAGCCCCGGCTGCGACCAGCGACTCGTGCCGGGCCTTCTGGCTCCAGGCGTGCAGCTGCGTGACCAGGGCCGCGGTGTCGGTGGGGTCGTCGGACCAGTCGACCCACACCCCCCGAGACCTGATGCCCCACAGGAAGCCGCGCAGCTGGCGCCTGGTCACGCGGGTATGGGTCGACAGCAGCTCACCCTCGTCGGTCCAGCGGGGCCGGCCCTCGACGATCACCGCCCGGACGCCGGTGAGACCCTGCATCTGGGCGACCTCCTTGGACAGGCGCCCGTCGCGCATGGAGGCCACCAGGTCGCTGATCTCCTTTCGCTGGACGCCGCACAGGCCGGCCGGGCAGCCCCACAGGACGTCCGAGCCGTACCTCTCGGCCACCGACGACGACGAGCCCAGGGCCTTGATGGCCGCCGGCTCGGTCGGGGCGATGAGCACACCGTCCATGGACCAGCTGACCTCCAGGCGCGACATGGGGCTAGTTGTCCTGGGCCCTGACCTGGGCCAGGAGACTCGTCAGCTCCTTGGCCAGGAACCCAGCCGAGCCCTTGGGGATGAGCAGGCCGGCGATGCGGCTGTCGTCGGAGTAGGTGATGTCGCCGCCGCCACGCACGCTCTCCACCGGGTGGTAGCGCAGCACCGTGGCGAACAGGTTGCCGGCGCTGGTCATAGCGACGTTGGCCGCCACGGCGCACACCATCCCCGACGGGGAGCCGGTGACCATCAGGTCGGCCATGGCGCTCGGGTCGTTGGTGGGCATGTCGCCGCACGGGTCGGGGATCGAGCCGTCCGGGGCGGAGTCGTCGGGATCCATGGCTAGGCCCCTTCCTCGGTCGGCTCCGCGACTGTCCGTGCCGTCAGCCGCAGAACCCAGTAGCCGTCAGCGCGGTGGATCCACTGACCCACTGACACTGACCGCCCCTGCATGTTCTCGACCTCCACGAAGCGACCGGGCTGAGAGGGCGGACCGTCGAAGACGATGTCGATGTCCATGGCTAGGCCCCTTCCGTGGTTGCCGGCTGCCAGCCACCCACGCCGAGGAGATAGGTGAGGGCGAAGTCCGACACGGGCGTGGCGACCATCTCCTCACGCTCCCGGTCCTTGACCGTGCTGATCCGATAGTCGCCCGGCCCGGGCTTATTCAGGTACAGCACCGTGTCGCAGGCGTGGCCCAGGTGCTTCTGGCCGTCGGGCTTGACCCCGTACGCCTGATACATCTGCATGTCCTGGGACTGGCGCTCGCGGTAGTGCAGCTCCTTGGCGTTGGCGGCGAGGTACACGTGCCCGGGGGCGTACAGATACAGCCCCACGAACACGTCGTAGAGCTTGTTGATGGTCTGCCAGTCGGTCTGGCCGTCGAACGGGTTGGCCCACTCCTTGGAGCCCTTGGCCTTGGCCTCCTCGATGAGCTTGCGGTGCTCGAGGAAGTGGTCGGCTGCGCCCTCGCCGAACACCTCGCGGGAGAAGTAGTTCTGCACCTCCGACCAGGCCTTGGTGACGTTGTCGATCACCAGCCAGTCGTGCGGGCCCATCTCGGCGGTCCACTTGCGCAGGCAGTCGACGTATTCGGGCCACTCCCTGGGCGCGTGCCACGTGACCCGGTCGCTGTGGGCCTTGAAGCGATCCGATGCGAGGAACCGCGGGACGGTCAGGTCCGTGTCGAGGATGTAGAAGTGGGCGTCGGTGTGGGACAGGATCGTCCAGTAGGCGTAGGTCTTGCCGGCGCCGTAGGAGCCCATGACGACGACGCGCTCGCCCAGCGGGTGGTCGGGATCGGGACGGATCAGCAACGGTGCTCAGTCCTCCTCTCGGGCGGCTTTCACGTATTCGTACGACTTGGTCACGCGGTACTTGTCCAAGACCCCGTCGCCCTCCA
>CAZBKU010000127.1:0-8885 GCA_964492585.1 uncultured Thermoplasmatales archaeon
AGCGTGGTGGTGATCAGGGCCATGGGGGTCATCGCTCCTCGATGGTTTCCTCGATGGCTTGCCCGAAGTGGCGACCGGTCTCGTGGGCCAGGTGGACCAGGACCGTGTCCCCGGGGACGATCTCGGAGACGCTCTTGGGCCCCTCGGGCGTGACCAGGCGGATCGTCTCGGCGTTCTGGACGACCAGGCTGCCGTCCCGGTCCTCGGCGCGGACGCGGACCAGGAACATGGGCCGGCGCTCGACCTTGGCCCGGCCGGTGGTCACCGTCCTGGTCGCGCCGTCTCGGTCGACGACGAGCAGCCGGGTGCCGGCTTGGACCTCGGAGAGGTACTTGGTCTGATCTTCGGTGGCCTGGACGTAGGCGTGGACGGCGCCAGCGTTGACGCGGAAGGGGCGTGAGGCGACGTACCCGGCTTCGGTGGCCTCGCTGGCCACCAGGACCAGGAAGGCGCTGGCCGACCCGACCAGCAACCCTTCATCGGGGGCCAAGAGGGAGGTCGTGTCCACGCAGACGCGGTCCCCCATACCGGCATCCTCGACGGCCAGGACCTCGCCCTCGACCAGGTCGACCTGGCCACCGTCGCGCTGGGAGAGCCGGTGGGCCACGGCCTTGACGGTGGCCGGATCGTCGGTGGCCAGGACCAGGCCCCGGACCCCGGCCTCTAGGGTGGTGATGGCCAGCTCGGCCTCCTCGGCATCCTCGACCCGGGCGAACAGCCGGGTACCGGTGCCTTGGGTCCAGGCGATCAGGTTCTCCAGCGGGATGATCGTCCAGTCGTGGGGGGCCACGATCAGCACGTCGACCTCGTCGACCAGGTCCCGGGCGGCCTCCTGGTCCTCGGGGTCCTCGATGGTGACGATCCGGGCGGTGCGTTCACCCAGGTCGACGTCGTCGCCCTTCCGGGTGGCCAGAGCGATCGTCCCGACGCCCTGGGCCTGGCCCCGTTGGTCCTCGGTGATGACCACACCGTCAGCGCCTGCCTCCAGGGCCGCGCCGGTCACCTTGGCGACGTCGCCGGTGGGGTGGACCCAGAGCTCTCGGTCCACGGGATCACCCCTGGGCCTTGACGCTCAGATCATCCAGGTCGGCGCCCTCGACGACGAGCTGGCGCATGGCGCGCACGGTGGCCACCGGGTCCTCGGCCTGGAAGCTGTTGCGACCGATGCTGACCCCGGAAGCCCCGGCCTCGACGGCACCGGCGACCATCTCGAAGAGGTCGGCGGGCGTGTCGACCTTGGGACCGCCGCTGATGACCACGGGCACCGGGCAGGTGTCGACGACCTCGGCGAAGCTCTCGGCGTCGCCGGTGTACGGGCACTTCACCAGGTCGGCGCCGAGCTCGGCGCCCAGGCGGGCCACGTGCTTGACGTTGCCCACCGCATGGGGGTCGTCGATCCCCGGGCCCCGGGGGTACATCATCGCCAACAAGGGTAGGCCGTGCTCCTCGCAGGCGCCGGCCACGCGGCCCAGGTCCTCGACCATCCGGGACTCGGTGTCCGCGCCGACGTTGACGTGCACCGAGATCGCGTCAGCGCCCAGCCGAGCGCCCTCGGCGACGGTGCCGACCAACCGCTTGTCGTCGGTGTCGGGGTTCAGGCTGGTGCTCGCAGACAGGTGGACGATCAGGCCCATGTCGCCAAGCGAGGTGGCGATGGCGGGGATCAAGCCCTTGTGGACCACCACCGAGGTGGCACCTCCTCGGCGGGCCAGGTCCACGGCCTTGGCGGGGTTCTCAAGCCCGTCGATCGGGCCAGAGGAGACGCCGTGGTCCATGGGGATGATGACGGCCCGCCCCGAGGGAGCGACCCGCCTCAACCGGAGTCCGATACCAGGGTGTGTCATCCTGTCTCGATACTGAACACCGTCATTTAAGCGTTTGTGTACATTGATGTGGGATACTGACCTCTGGAGGATGTTTTCGGACGTCATTACTTGAACCTACCGGCCAACGTTTATGATGAACGGTGCACTCTTCTGTGCATCATGTGGGCCCGCTTGACCGAGCACTTCTCCCGCTACCCGGCCCAGGGACGTGTGGCTCGACTGCTGCTCCGCTACGGGTTCGCCGTCCACGACGACAACATCTGGGCCGGCGAGGTCGGGCTCACCGACACCGCCATCGCGCGGGCTGCCAACGTCGACCGCCGGGTCGTCAAGGCCACCGTCGAGACGATCCAGGGCAACCCGGACCTGTACAGGGTCTACAGCCGCCTGGTGCCCACCTGCCACCTGAGGGAAGCGGCCCCGAGCCTCGGCTGGGGGGCCTTGGAGATCGTCCCGACCGACGCCAGCAAGCCCGGCATCCTCTCCGGGGTGGCCCAGGTCATCGCCGAGCACGGTATCTCGATCCGGCAGGCCATCGTCGACGATCCCGAGTTCGCCGAGGAGCCACGGCTACACGTGATCACAGAGAGACCGATCCCGGCCGACGTGCTCCCCGAGGTCCAGGCCGTCGACGGGGTCAGTGAGGTCATCCTGGGACCCAAGCGCGAGGCCGTCGGCACGTCCGAGGGCGAGCGCGCCTGAGCGGTACCCGCTGGCAGGTTCACTCCTTGAGCCGCGGGTGGGTGGCGTCGCTGGCCTCGTCCTCGACGTCGACCGAGGGCAGCTCCTCGAGCCGGTCCTCGGCAGGCTTGCCTTGGCCCCAGGCGTGGGCCAACAGCTCGACCTGGTCGGCCACGATGGCCGGGTCGTCGCTCCACATCGCCAGGTCCTCGCCCTTGAACAGATGCGTGTCGTCGGGGATGTAGTGGGTGAAGAGCACCTGCTTGCCGTCGACGATGATCACGCTGGAGCCGGCGTTGTCCGACGAGCGGTGCCGGACATCGGCGTAGGCCAGGGCCTCCTCGACGTCCAGCCGGTTGGTGGCCAGCACCGGGGACTGGATCCTGCACAGCAGGCCCTCCTCGGTCTTCTCGTGGAGCAGGGGGGAGAAGTAGTTCAGCCGTAAGGTGGTGAACGCGGACCCGAGCATCCAGACGCTCTTCTCGGCGTCCTCGATCATCTCGAGCATGCGGTTGAAGACGTTCTTGCGGCCCTTGATCACCCGGAACTGGCCGGGGCCTTGGACCCCGGGCGAGTCGGTGGGCTTGAGCATCTCGCGGAACCGTTCACGGTCCTCCTCGAGCTTCTTGAGGCGCTGCTTGTAGCGGCGTTCATGCTTGTCGAGGTAGTTCTCGAACGCTTGCGGCAAGAACCGTTTCGGGCGTTCTGGGATGACCTCGACCAGTTCTTTCTGGTGCAGGTCGTCGATCACACCGTAGATCTTCGTCCGGGGCACACGGGAGACGTCCGCGACCTCCCGAGCGGTCCCCTCCTCAAGCTCGACCAACGCCAGATAGGCCTTGGCCTCGTACTCCGTCAAACCGTAATCCTGGATGGCCTCCAGCTCACCCTCAAGCACAGCACAGCCTCCAAGTACGGGATGTCGGAGGCCCGGTATCACAAGGTCCTTGTCACCGGCGTGACAGGTGCAACCGAGGGGTTGCCCCTGGTAAGGTCCAAGCTTCACGGTGACGGCTCGGCCCGACCGGCTCCCAGCTGGTCGGGATCCTCGGCCAGGCTCGCCAGGCGCTCGTGGATGACCGCCAACGCATCACCCAGGCAGGATAGGTTGTCGAACCCGTCGACCCGGGACCGGAGCTCCTCTGCCGGGATCTTGGCCAACGCCTGGCTTCTCTCTGCCAGGTTCGCCAAGGCGCGGACGACGTTGTCGGTGATGTTGATCGTGGCCGTCCGGGCCGTCCGGGACAGCGGGTTGAGGTCCACGCTGATCACCTGCTTGCCCATGGCCACCAAGGCCTCGGTCCGGTCGCCGTCCTCGAGAGGGACCAGCACGCAGTCCGAGGCGAAGATCCCCTGGCGATCCACCTGGGCCCGGGCGCTGACCAGGCCCGGGATCGCCGCGTCTGGGTCACCGCCCAACACGTCGGTGCAGCCGTGGGCCTCGAGCCGGTCGGTGATCAGCCCCACCCGCTCGTCGGTCCGGTGGAACAGGTTGACCTCGACGGCCGCGTCCAAAGCCTCCTGGAGGTCGGCCACCGCGCCGGGGCAGAGCGCGGCCACGTTGCCGTTGACGGAGATCACCGGGTGCTCGGCGGTCACCAGGGCGCAGGCCGCGGCCTCGGTGGCCTCGACAGCCGGCGGGGTCGTGGTCTCGCCCAGGAGATAGTCGAAGGTCTCCCCGCGGCCGTGGGCGGTCAAGCCCTGCGGGGCCAGGTAGCCGGCCTCCAGGGCCTCGACCAGGGCCTCGCGGGCCATCAGGGAGGCATACCGGGGGTGGGATTCGGGCACCGTCACGGGTCGCGCACATCGGCCGCGTCTCTTAACTCTAGGCGGCCTGGGAGCCCAACCGGCGGCGACCTCGGAGACCGCAGAGGGGCGCGCGGGCACGCCAGGGGTGAGATCGGGGGACCTCTTGCTTGGCTCGTGACGGAGGCTTCGGGTGGGCGGGATGGCTTGTCACCCCCGTGGCAACCACCGCGGTCCTCCCGAAGGCCCGGTCACGAACCTCTTGATAAGCCCCCCGGCGGGCCTCATGGATGCCGCACGAGCGCGGCAGGTGACCCACGTGCGTTGGACCCCGACCCTTGCCATGACCGGCCTGCTGCTGACCCCCCTGATCATCCTGGGGATCTTCGGCGGCAGCGCCCTCGGTCTGGGTGCCACCACCCTGACGCCGGGCACCACCAACCACGTCCAGGTCGTCGAGACCGACCAGGGCCTGGGCCTGCTGGCCGGTCTGGTGCTCACCGAGAGCCCCAAGATCCTCGGGATCGCCACGGGCAGCCCCCAGGCGCCCACCGACGGCTGGGTCGTGGCCCACCCGTCCGGCCAAGCCTTCGATCCCGGTGCTGTGGCCGGCATCTCGGACCGGTTCCCCTTCGAGGACCCCAACGGCGGCGGTTGGGAGGCCGTCGAGCTCGACACCCCGAGCGGTCCCGTCTGGGCCGTCCAGGTCGACGAGGTCCGCCAGGACCCCACGTTGGGCGGCGGCTACAACTGGGCCGTCGTGGTCGACTGGGACGAGGTCCCCGAGGACCAGGACCTGACGGTGACCTACGTCCACGATCTCGAGATCTGAACTGGCTGCTTACCCTCACCGCTCGACGGGCAGCTTGTCGGGACCGGCGATGACCTCGCCGTCGTCGTCGAGCACCTTGATGACGTCCACCGGGCAGACGTTGGCCGCCTCGATCGCGTCCTCCAGCCGATCCTCGCCGATCTCCTTCTCGAAGAGATCCTCGCTGGTCTCGGTACCGTCGACCAGGACGGACTTATCCTCGTCGCCCTCGATGAAATCGTCGGAGACCTTCACGCAGGAGAAGAAACCTGAGCAGCTCTGCCGGTCGTAGACGATCTTGGGCATCGAGCGGGTCTATGGCGGCTCGCGTTATCAGGCTTGTCAGGACGGCAGGTTGTACCGTTGGGTGATCTGGCTCGCGGTCACGCCCGGGCCGTGTTGTTGGTAGGCGCGCACCCGGCCGGTGTTCCGCATGAAGAAGACCGTGGTGACGACGACGTTGCCGGGCTCGATCTTGGCGATGGCGCAGGCCGGTTTGTTCTTCACCCGACCGACGACGAGGAACTCGGACGGCTGGTCGGGGCTCTCGTACCAGGTGCCTTGTCGCAGGATCCGTCGGATGGTGGCCGTGGCCTTGGCTTTGTTGAGCCGGAAGCGCTCCCACGCGCGGTGGAAGGCGTGGTCGCGGATCTCGATGCACCGTTTGGGCAGGACCATCGTCGGGCTCCGGGCTTGCGCGACCGTAAGGGTCGTGGTTCTTGAACGTTGAGGTCCCGGCGTGGTCATCCGAGGGGCCGGCCGCCAAGGGTTAAGCGCCCCACGGCCGTTGCCCCACCGGAGGCACGAGCATGGGCGAGGCTGCGAGCACGACCGCAGGACAGCTCCTCGTGGTAGCCCTTGTCACCGGTCTCCTGACCGTCGGCCTGGTGGTCACCCTACCCGACCACGCCGGGGAGCAGGCCCTGGAACCGGCCGACCAGCCCACCACGGACCTAGCCACGGAGGTCGACGACCGGCTCCTGGTCGGCCAGGACCAGCTCCAGCGATGGCAGGCGATGACCGACCGGTTCGGCACGCCCCCGGGCAACCGGCCCACCGGCAGCATCGCCACCCACGGCTACATCGACCTGCTCGAGGAGACGCTCACCGGCATCTTGGGCCCCGACAACGTCACCCGGGAGGCCTTCACCTTCACCAAGTGGGAGGAGCCGGCCCCGGGCAACGTCAGCCTGGCCCTCGGACAAGGTGACGACAGCGAACAGGTGCCCGTGGCCTCCTATATCCCCTACTCCGGGACCACCGGTCCACAGGGCGTGTCCGCTTCCCTGGTCTACCTAGGCGCCGATACCGAGCCGGCCACCGTGGCCGCTGCCGACATCCAAGGCAAGATCGCTCTGGTCGACGTGCCCCCGGTCCCGCTCACCACCGGCGTGTTCGAGGCCATCGCCTACTACGAGCACGACCCCGAGGGGACCGTGGACCCGGCCACCGCCTACGACCGGACGTGGATCAGCCAGATCCCGCTGCTGCGGATGATCCAGGCCCTCGAGGCCGCCGGCGCGGCCGGGATGGTGGCCGTCCTCGATCTGCCGCCGACGATGGCCGAGGGCGCCTACTTCCCCTACGAAGGCGAGGTCCTCGGCCTGCCAGGGCTCTTCGTCGACCGCGCCACGGGGGACCGGCTCAAGCAGGCCGCCGGCCCGACCGGCACCCCGGCCCGGCTGACGCTGGAGACCACGGTGGACGATGACGCGACCTCCGACAACCTGATCGGCACCATCCCGGGCCAGAGCGACGAGACGATCCTGATCCACAGCCACACCGACGGTCCCAACAGCATCGAGGACAACGGGCCATGGGCCGCCATGGCCCTGGCCGACTACTTCCAGCAGGTCCCCGAGGAGGACCGTGCCCGGACGATCCGTGTGGTGCTGACCGACGGCCACTTCGCCGGTGGGTTCTCCGGCGGCGTCGGCGCCTGGCGGTTCGTCGAGGCCCACGAGGACGATCTCCTGGCCGACACGGTGGCCGCCATCAGCCTCGAGCACCTGGGCGCTCGCGAGCTGCTGGAGGGACCCGACGGCAGGTTCGAGCTCACCGGTCTCAACGAACCGGCAGGCCTGTTCATGCCCGAGAACCAGGCCCTGGTCGACGCCAGCATCGACATGCTCCAACGCGAGGATCTCCGACGCCATCTCGTCCTGCGCCCGTTCGAGCCGTCCACCGAGGACCCCAGCCAGCGGGTCTGGCCCGGTGAGGGCATGGTCTTCCACCTCTCGGGCATCCCGACGATCCAGTTCATCGCCGGCCCCTCCTACCTGTTGAACTGGGGCCAGCCGACCACCGACGAGTTCACCGACTACGCGCTGATGTGGCGCCAGATCCGAGGCTTCGCCCAGCTCGTGACCGACCTCTCCCACGTGCCGGGCGAGCAGCTGGCCAGCCAGGATCCGGCCACCGTGGGCGAGCCGACCAGCGTGCTGCCGCTACCAGCCCTGCACGGTACCGACGGGTCAGTGAGCCTCGCGGTCCACCAGGGTTGACCGGTCCACCGTCTCGAAGCTCGTGTGCCCTGCCAGGCCGAGCGTGAGGTCGAGATCTGCCAGGAGGTTCTTGGTGACCTCCTGCACCCCGTCGGCCCCGGCCAAGGCCAACCCGTACGCGTACGGTCGGCCGAGCAGGACCGCCTGGGCGCCCAAGGCGATAGCGCGGAACGCGTCAGCCCCCCGGCGGATCCCCGAGTCGAAGAGGACGGCGGCCTCGTCACCGATCTCCTCGACGATGTCGGGCAGCGCGGTCAGGGCCCCGATGGCGCCATCGACCTGGCGGCCGCCGTGGTTGGAGACGATCACCCCGTCGGCCCCGCGCTCGACGGCCTGGCGAGCATCGTCCGGATGCAGGAGCCCCTTGACGAGCAGCGGAAGGTCGGTCTGCTCGCGCAGCCACCCAAGGTCCTCCCAGGTCAAAGACGGGTCGCCGAAGATCTCGATGAACGTCTGGATGGCGCTTACCTGATCCTCTTCGGGCGGCTGGTCGAGCAGCTCCCGGAAGGCCGGATCGGCCATGTAGTTGGCCACCCCCTCGCCTTCGAGGAACGGCAGGTAGGCCTGCTGGATGTCCCGCTCACGCCAGCCCATCATCGGCGTGTCGACCGTGACGACCAGCGCGCTGTAGCCAGCCTGATCGGCCCGGTGGACGAAGGAGGCGGCCACATCCAGGTCCGAGCTCCAGTAGAGCTGGAACCACTTGGTCACCTCCGGGGCCGCCTTGGCGACCTCCTCGAGGGTGTAGGAGGACGCCGAGCTCAGGATGAACGGGACCCCTGCCGCCTCGGCAGCCTTGGCCGTGGCCAGCTCCCCATCCTCGTGGATGATCGACTGGACCCCGATGGGGGCCAGCAGGACCGGTGCCGGGAGCTGTTGGCCGAGCACCTCGACAGACAGGTCACGCTCCTCGACGTCGCGCATCATCCGAGGCACGATCCGCCACCGGTCGAAGGCTCGCTGGTTCTCCCACGCGGTGTCCTCGGCGCCCGCGCTCCCGGCCACGTAGTCGTAGGCTGGCCCATCCAGCACCTCGAGGGCAGCGTCCTGGAGATCCTCGAAGGCCACCGGAAGCTCGGGGGTGGTACCCGCCATCATGCCTTCGAGGTAGACCTCGACCTGTCGCTGGTTGCCGGGGTTGGTGGGGTCCGGGGTCATAGGCCGCCAACGCGGGTCGACGTTAGAGAAGGTTCCGTCCAGCGAGGAAGACCCCGTTCCGCATCCAACGCCCATCCGTTCGTCCCTGCTGGCATGAACGCATATACCGCCACGGCGACCCGGTCCTCGGTCAACATGACGACCTTCGAGACGCTTGAG
>CAZBKU010000128.1:0-8852 GCA_964492585.1 uncultured Thermoplasmatales archaeon
AACGAGCCCCCCTGGGTCTTGTTCTCCACGGTGACCTCGCGCCCGGCTTGGATCTCAGCTCGGACGTCGGGCAGGACCAGCTCGTCGCCCTGGTCGATGCCCTCGAAGTCTTCCTCCTCGCGGAACGCCAGGGGCACGATCCCGAAGTTGATGAGGTTCTGCCAGTGGATCCGGGCATAGCTCTTGGCCAGCACGGCCCGTAGACCCAGGTGGTAGGGGGCCAGCGCTGCGTGCTCACGTGAGCTGCCCTGGCCGTAGTTCTCGCCGCCGACGACCAGGAAGGTCCCGTCCAGCTCGGTGGCTCGGTCGTGGAACGTCTCGTCGACCTGGTCGAACACCCACTCGGCGATCTTCGGGATGTTGGACCGGTAGGGCAAGACCTCGCTACCGGCGGGCATGATCTCGTCGGTGCTGACGTCGTCGCCGACCTTGATCAGTACCGGGCCCGCCACCGTCTCGGCCACCGGTTCCATCTCCGGGATCGACTTGACGTTGGGTCCCTTCTCCAGGGCGTGCTGGCCGAGCTTCTCGGCCGGTGGGGGCGGGAGGATCATGGCCTCGTCGACGAGGATGCTCTGGGGCTCCTGCCAGGACGGGTAGCCAAGGCCCAGCTCGGCCTCCAGGTCGCGCGGGTCGGTGATCTCGCCCAGGAGCGCCGAGGCCGTGGCGGTCTCGGGGCTGCACAGGAAGACGGCGTCCTCCCGGGTGCCCGAGCGGCCGGGGAAGTTCCGGGGCACGGTCCTCAGGCTGTTGCGGCCGTGGGCCGGGGCCTGGCCCATGCCGATGCACCCGTTGCAGCCGGCCTGGTGGATCCTGGCCCCGCTCTTGATCAGGCTTCCAAGGTAGCCCATCTCCACCAGGTTCTCCAGGATCTGCCGGCTGGTGGGGTTGACATCGAAGCTGACGTCGTCGGGGATCCGCTGCCCGTCGACGATCATGGCCGGCACGGCGAAGTCGCGCAGGCCCGGGTTGGCCGACGACCCGATGTAGGCCTGGTAGAGGTCCTGGCCCTGGACGTCGCGGACCGGGACGACGTTGCCGGGGCTCGACGGCTTGGCGATCATGGGTTCGATCTCGGACAGGTCGATGGTCTCGGTGACGTGGTACTCGACGTCGTCGGCGGGTTCGAGGCGGACGAAGTCGTCGGCGCGGTCCTGCTGGGCCAGGAAGGCGTGGACCGCGTCGTCGGCCGGGAACACCGTCGTGGTCGCGCCCAGCTCGGTGCCCATGTTGGCGATGACGTGGCGATCCATGGCCGTGAGCGTGTCCAGGCCGGGCCCGTGGTACTCGAGGATGCGGCCGACACCGCCGTCGACGTCGTGCCGGCGCAGCATCTCGAGGATCACGTCCTTGGCCGAGCACCAGTCGGGCAGCTGACCCTCCAGCCGGACGCCCCAGATCTCGGGCATCTTGATGTAGAACGGCTCGCCGGCCATGGCCAGGGCGACCTCCAACCCGCCGGCGCCGATGGCCAGCATGCCGATGCTGCCGGCCGCTGGCGTGTGGCTGTCGCTGCCGACCAGGGTCTTGCCGGGGATCCCGAAGCGTTCCTGGTGGACCGGGTGGCTGACGCCGTTGCCAGGCGGGCTGTACCAGATCCCCCAGCGCTTGCAGGCGCTGCGCAGGAACAGGTGGTCATCCGGGTTCTTGTGGTCCTGCTGGATGAGGTTGTGGTCGACGTACTGGGCGGAGAGCTCGGTGGCCACCTGGTCGATCTCCATGGCCTCGAGCTCCAGCATCACCATGGTGCCGGTGGCATCCTGGGTGAGCGACTGGTCGATCTCCAGCCCGATCTCCTCGCCGGGCGTCATCTCGCCCTCGACCAGGTGGTCCTCGATGAGTCGCTCTGCGACGGTGCCGGGCATCGTGATGGGATGTGGTCTGGCGGGTCTTGGTCCTTGGGTCTCACGGGTCCAACTGGAGCTCTGGGGGCTCAGCGGTCACGGTCCTGGCCGACCGAAAGGCTCTCCAAGCCCGCGGTCAGGCACGCCAGCAGGTCGTCCAGGGTGTGCAGGCTCTCACCGGTGCCCCCCTGGCCCGTGGCCACCAGACGCTCCTCCTCGACGGCCGGCGATCACTGGAGGTGAACTCAAGGCGCTGATCGAGACCGTCAGGGACAAACGCAAGGAGCACGGCCTACCGGTCTGATGCGGGGTCGCGGCCGTTGGTTGGTCAGCCGATGGTGAAGGTGCCCTCCCGGGCCAGCTCACCGTCGAGCCGGATCTCCAGGCGGTAGTCGCCGTCCGGCAGGGCGGACTGGCTGCTGATGCCGAACCTGAGCAGGCCCATGCCACCGGTGGCGCCGGCCTCGGCCACGGTTGAGTTATCCTCGTAGGCGACCTGACCGTCCAGGTACCAGGTCTCGATGACGGTGGCGTTCGCCGGGACTTCGATAGCTCGGATGAAACCTTGGACCTGCGTCGTCCCGTTGGGGAAGCTGGTGCCAAGATTCACGAACTCCCCACCCTGGAACGCCTCTGCGAAGAAGAGCGGACCCAGGCCCTGGCCGTCACCCAGCGTGAAATTGGTATGGGTGACGGTCTCACCGGCGTGCCGAATCAGGAAGGTGTAGTCCGCGGGGGGCATGCCGCCAGGGAGATCGATGGAGAGCGTGATCTCGCCGGAGAACGTGTCGCCCTCGGCCGAATCGCCGCCGGCGAGGTCGCGAACGGTGGTCCGGAACTGGTGGAACGGGTCGCCCTCGACGAACCAGCCGACCTGGATCTGTTCGTCGATGCCGATGTTCTCGACGGGCTGCTGCGCCTGGACCAGGGCGTAACCCGCCGGAAGCTGCTCCCCCTCGGCAACGATCTCGCCCTGGTCGTCGACGGCCTGGAAGGTAGGTGTCTCGAAGGCCGGTTGGATCCCGGTGCTGACCTCGCTCGAACAACCGGCAAGGGTGATCGAGGCCAGCAGCACGCCCACGAGCATCACTGTGTTCCGTACCATAGAACTCTCCCTATCGTCATCCTGTTTCGACCACGAAGGTGCCGGCCATCCGGTCGCCGAACCGCTGGCCCCGTTCCGAGGTCGCCGCTGCCACCGCGCCGACGAGGTAGACGAAGATGCCATCGACGACCCTGAGGAGGTTGCGGCCCACGATCGGCCTCCAGCCCGGCGTCGCCCCCTCCCCGTCGATGACCTTCAGGCTGAACAGGCGCTTACCGGGGGTGGTCGCCGTCCATCCCTCGAAGAGGATGTGGTATGCCTGCCAGACGACCAGCCAGATCGAGAACATCAGGAAGGCCGGAGCGCCCGTGACCTGGTAACCTCCGGTCGGGTCCTGGGTCCCGTACGAGCTGAAGATCCAGAAGGTTGGGGCGGCCAGCAGCACGGCCATCACGATCGTGTCGACGATGATGGCAGCCGCGCGCTTGGGCACGGATGCGAACGCTGGCGGGTCCGCGGTCGTCTCGGGACCCACGCGGGCCCGCGCATCGAACTCCTCTGACGCTGCCGCGATCGGCCGCCCTCCGGTTCCCCCATCCCCTCCGGCCCTACAAAAAACCTGGGCCCAGGAGCACCAGTCCCCCGCGCCGGGGAGGCCACGTCAGGACAGGCCGGCCATACCCACCGCCGAGCCGCGCGAGAGGAACAGGATCTACCGGTCTGACAGGTCACCGACCGCAAGGCTCTCCAAGCCCGCCGTCAGGCAGGCCAGGAGATCGTCCAGGGTGTGCAGGCTCTCGCCGGTGCCCCCCTGGCCCGTGGCCACCAGACGCTCCTCCTCGACGGCCAGGTCGTGGTGCCCCTCGGCCTCGGGGGCAAGCGCAGCTTCCAGCGTGGCCGGGTCGTCGTGGTCGACCTCCAGGCGCCAGGACACCTCGAAGCGGGGTGGGCCTGGGTCGTCACGCGCTGGCATCGAGCTGGCCTCCGATGATCTCGTCCAACCGTTCGAGGAACCCGTCGCGCTCCGGGGCCGGGATGGCTGCCCCGGCGGCGATCGGGTGCCCGCCCCCACCACCGCCGTGCTCGCTGGCGGCCAGGTCCAGGGCGTCGGCGAGGTTGACCCCGGCGTCGACCAGGCGGCCGGTGGCCCGGCCGCTGACCTTGATCCGGTCCCCGGAGACCTTGAGCCCGAAGGCCGGCTTGTCCTGGGCGAAGATGTAGGCCATGCCGATGCCGCAGTGCGTACCCATCAGGTCGGGGTCCAGAGCGTCGAAGACCTGGATGGCCTCGTGCTGCTCGGGCGGGTTGCGCTCCAACTGGAGCAACCCCTTGAGCACGTCCTCGTGGTAGGCGTCGACCAACCGCTGGCCCTCGCGGAAAGCGCTGCGTGAGCCGTGGGCGATGGCCGCGCCCAGGCCTGGGCGTTCCTCCCGGGCGCACGCGTTCAGGATGGCCGAGAGCGGGGCGGCGGTGACCGTCCCGCCGAACATGGTGGCGCTGTAGCGGGTGCCGACGACGTCCTCGGCCAGCCGGGGCTCGATGCCGCAGGCCAACAGGTGGGCGATCAGCGCCGAGGCCACGCGCTTGGTCTCCTCGGCGGTCAGCGCCTTGGTCGGCGCCTCGGGCTGGACGCCTAGCTGCTCGAGGAAGCCCCTGGCCTTGCTGGCGCTGCCGGTCAAGCCTTGGAGGAAGGGATCGATGCTGCGGGTGATGGCCTCTTCGAGGGGCACCCCGGGTCGGAAGGGCAGGGCCCGGTCGGCCTCCAGGGTGCCCGAGCTGATCATCCGTTGGGCCATGGACGCGTTGGAGCCGGACAACCGGGGGATGTGCTGCCGGTCGCCGATGACGCCGCCCATGGCGATCGGTGCCAGGTCGGCGTTGGAGGGGTCCATGTGGAGCGCTGTCAGGAGAGCCAGGGTTGCCGTGCAGCAGTCGTCGGTGCCGTCCTCGCCCTCGAGGTTCGGGTTGACGTGGAGGACGCCGGCAGCCCGGCCGTGGACGACGTGGTGGTCGAGGACGATCATCTCGCCGGCGTGCTGGTCCAGCCGGTCGAGCTCGCTGGCGCCCTGGTCCATCAGGAGCACGTTCTCGTGGGCATCCAGCTTGGCGTAGTCGGCCTGGTCCAGGCGCTCTAAGCTGAGGTGGAAGGGGATCCCGGCCCGGTCCAGGGCCGCGGTCATGACGCCGGCTGCCGAGATCCCGTCGGCGTCATCGTCGCTGTAGATGCGGACGAAGTCGAGGGTGGCCAGGCGCTTGGCGGCCTCGCGGCAACGGGACTCGGTCGTCATCGGCATCGCGGCGAACAGGGGAGGGGCATATAGGGTTGACTCCGGGCAGACGGCGGGTGTGAGGGATCTCGTCGAGGTTCTCAAGGACGATCGACGGTTGGGGGGAAGGGCACGACCACGTGCCAGCATGGTGGGCGCCGGATCGACGAGAGGCCCAGGCCGATCGACGAGAAGAGCACGGGGTCGGTGTGGGGTCTGCAGGTCTCCGGTCACCCGCCCCTGACAAGGGAGCGATACGTTCGGTCACCGGTCACCTGTTGAGGCAAGACACAAGGATGTGGACACAGGATGGGGTCCGATGGCGGGAGCCGATCCCGACGAGCCCTCCTCCGGGCGCCCGGAGGTCACCAAGAAGGTCCGGATGACCGAGGCCGAGGCCGACCTGCTCGAGCGCTTGGCCGAGGAGCGCGGCATGAACGAGAGCGAGGTCCTGCGCTACGGCGTTCGTCTCCAGGAAAGGATGGCCGCAAGGGCCCGGAACATCGGACAGCTGATCGAGCTGATCGAGGGGCCCGAGCCCGAGAAGGTCCGCTTCGAGCTCAGGTGAAGCCGTGCGGGTCGTCGTGGACACGGGGACCTCCTGTCAGCCTTAGCTCTCGAAGGCCTGATTGGTCCCGTATGATGTGATCGTGCCGGCGGTCGCGTCCCAGCCTGGGCCTACCAGCTCATGCGGGCACGCCTTCCCGTCGCACGTTACGGAGCAGAGCGGTTGCCCCAGTCTCGTAGTCGTCTGCGGAGGTAGGCACGATCCCGAAAAGGACCCCGTGTTCCAGCTCGATCTCGTAGGTCACCTCGGAGACCCGCTCGATCTCGGTGTACGGATCCACCTCTCCCTTGAGGATAAGAAGCAGATCGATGTCTGAACGATCGGTTGCCTCCTCTCGAGCGTGCGAACCGAAGAGGAGGACCCGGTCTAGGCGATCTCCGTACAGATCGGCGATCTGTTCCTTGAAGGCCTCGATGGCCTCACGGGTAGCGTCGTCCACGATCACCCCAGGTACGGGCTCGCGTCTCTTTGGGTTCTCGCTTATGGCCGCCTACTCGACCAGCAGCTTGGCGTTGCGCTCGGAGTACTTCCAGTCGTAAGGAAGCTCCTGCTGGCGCTTGTAGTACTTCACCAGGCGGCGGATGCGGGACTCGACGATCTGGAGGCCGCGCATGTTGTGGGTGTCCTTGGGGTGCTCGCGGAGGTGGTCCCGGAGGTTCATGGCCCTGCGGATCAGGTTGGCCAGGTCCTCGGGGACGTCCGGGGCCGCGTCGTTGTCTTCCAGGACCTGGGTCAGGGTCTTGCCGGTGGCCGCCTTGACGTCGGGCACGGCGTACTGGTCGCGCAGGACGACGCCGATCTCGGCGGTCTGCATCCCATCGCGGGCCATCTTGACGATGAGCTCCTCGACCTCATCGCTGGAGAGGTTGACCCACTCCGGGTTCTCGTGTCCGGCGTTGGGCGGGATCTCGACGTCCTCGAGCTGCTGTTCGGGCATGGGTGCCACCTGGGGGTGGCGCGGAAACGACTTCTCCTATTTTAAGGATGGGGGGTGACCGGGTCGAGCAGGAACCGCCAGAGGGGGACCACCTCGATGTGGAGCCCCGCGACCCTGGCTAGTCTAGTTACGGCGCCTCGGGATGATCGGGCGCCCACAGGGTCAGCGTGTACGAGCCCATCGCACCGCCCACGTCCATGCACACCTCGGCGTGGGTGGCTCCAGAGGGCACGGTCCCGGTGTCCTCGCCGGCCTCGACGAACTCGCCGTCGGCCCACCAGTAGACGGTGAAGCTGTCGGCCGGCTCCAGGGCATAGCTCCAGCCGCTCCCGGCCGGCGCGATCTCGTGGAACTCGCCGTCGATCCCTTGCTGGAGGCAGGCCAGGGGGTGGGCGGGGTTGCCGATCAAGGCGGTGCCGTTGAGGACCACCGGCTCGGCGGTCTCGTTGGCCGGGTCGGGGATGGTCGCGTTCTCGTCGACCGTGATGGTGAGGGTGGTCTGGTTGGTGGCCACGCCGTCGTCGACGGTCAGCGTGGCCGTGTGGTTGCCGTCTTCGGTGTAGGTGTGGTTGACCTGGGTCGGGAGGCCCGTGCCGTTGGAGGCTGCCTCGCCTTCGGCGACGGTGAAGGTCCAGTTCAGCTCCTGGCCGTCCTCGTCGAACCCATCCAGGATGAACGAGACGCCAAGGGGCGCTGGGCCGCTGGTCTCGTTGGCCCGGATCGAGGCCGTCGGCGGCGTGTTGTCGGCGGCGTCGGAGGAAGCGTTCTCGTCGGTCGTGTTGTCCGGGATCGAGGCGTTGGTCTGGTCGAGGGCCTCGTCATCCTCATCGTCCTCGTCGCCGGGCAGGACGCCAAGGCAGCCCGAGAGGACCAGGGTGAGGCTCAGGAGCAGGAGGACGAGCTTGGAGGTCATGGGCTCAAGGGCAGGGTCCACCTGCTCATGTTTAAATGTTGAGGGGCCTGGCTCGTTGAGGCCGTGCTGGAGGACGGCTGGGGCCTTTGGACCCCGAACCGACGCACGACAAGGCCCGTCGGGGCCGGCTACCCTGGGAAGGGGGGGACCAAGAGGCAGGTGCCGATGGCCGACACGATGGTCTTCTACCCCGGGCCCGCCCGTCATATCGACAACGTCTGTCTCGCAGGCGAACGGGCGAGATAGCGCCCGGGCCGAGTTCGGAGGTGGTCAGGTGCCTTTGTGCAACGTTTAAGTGGAGTGTGCGACCGAACGGAGGACCAGCCAAGCCCGGGGTCTGTCCCAGGGGTTGGAGGTACCAACCATGAAGGCCAACGTACGCTCGATGAAAACGCTCGGCCGGGACGACGGTGTGAGCCCGGTCATCGCGGTCATCCTGATGGTCGCGATCACCGTCGTGCTCGCCGCGACGGTGTACGTGTGGGTCAGTGGGTTCGCCAGCGAAGACTCGGGCCCTGAACAAGCCTCCGCCACCGCGCGTGGGTTCTCGACGACCGGGAGCGATACCAACTGGATCCGTGTGACGCTGGTGAAGGGTGAGAACGCTCCTTACGGTGAGAAACAGGCCAACTATACGCTGCTCGACCCGAACGGGGAAAGTTACTCGGCGGACGACAGCAGTGCAACGAACTACCTCTGTACAGATGCCAAGGTCACAACTGGTTCGTGTACAAACGCGTTCCATGACGGTACAGGCACCGACGCAAATACGTGGGATGTCGGCGAGGTCCTGTACATCCCGTGCCAGGATTCCGGTGATCACTCTGTGACGATCACCGTCCGCGGGAGCACGATCCTCGATTCTGCCGTGAACTGCGACGTGGCGGCAACTTAGTGCTTCCGTCGACCGGTTGAGACCCACCTGTGGCCGGGCGGCAGGCGCCGCCCGGTCCACCGTCTCCTTCTCTTCCTTCTCGTCCCCCTGGGCCAGCTCGCACCATGGCCAGGGATGAAATCATTAAGTACTTGGCCGTCGCGAACCGTGGTTGTCCAACCCCGGGGTGTAGGAACCGAGGGTCTGGAGGGTGTCAATCATGAAGGCGAACGTCGGTTCGATCAAGAAGCGCGTGGACGACCAGGGTGTCAGCCCGGTCATCGCGGTCATCCTGATGGTCGCGATCACGGTGGTCCTGGCCGCGACCGTGTATGTCTGGGTCAGCGGGTTCGCCAGCGAAGACTCGGGCCCTGAGCAGGCCTCGGCCACGGCTCGCGGGTTCG
>CAZBKU010000129.1:0-8801 GCA_964492585.1 uncultured Thermoplasmatales archaeon
AGCGGATGGGTGAAGACGAACGCGATCAACGCCAACGGGGCCACGGCGGCGGTCACCGCCCGGGCCCACTCGTCGGCCTCGGGGAGCTGGCTCCAGAGCACACCGGCGGCCGCAGCCTGGAAGAGACCGACGACCAGCAGGACGATCCCGATGCCCCCGTTGACGACAACGTAGGGCATGCCCGCGACCTCGGCACCGACCCCGCCCACGAGGAAGGTCGGATGGTTGAGCAGGATCAAACCTTCGACGGCGAGGAGCACAGCTCCGGCGCCTGCAAGCCCCAGAACGGGAGCTGCCGGCGTGCGGAGATCAAGGGTCAGACCCACGGGCTAGTCTTCGTGGCTGCCCCTATATCAACCGGTCGCCGAACCATCTAAGCATCGGACCGGCCGGAGGCGTGCACCGGGGTGCTTAAGGTACCGCTGCAGGCTCGGCGATCCGATGGCATGGGTCGTCTTCCTCCGCGGGGTCAACGTCGGTGGTCGCAAGCGGTACAAGCCGAGCCGACTGGCCGACGACCTTGACGACCTCGAGGTGACCAACATCGGCGCCGCCGGGACCTACGTGGTCCGGGGCACCGACGACCCGACCGTTGTACGCGACCAGGTGGAGGAGGCTCTCCCGTTCGAGACACAGGTCTTCGTCAGCCCAGGGAACCAGATCCTCGAGCTGCTGGAGGAGGACCCCCTGGACCTTGCCGCGCTTCCCGAGGGGACCAAGGCCTATGTGACCGTGCTCAGCCAGGCGCCCGCCCAGGTGCCCAAGATGCCCCTGGATCGCCCCGACGGCGAGGACTGGCAGCTCCGGCTGGCTCAGGTCCGTGACGCTTCCATCCTGAGCCTGCGCCGGCCGGGGACGGCGGGTCACTGGTACCCGAACGGGGTGGTGGAGGACGTGTTCGGCATGCCGGCGACCACACGGGGCTGGGCCACGGTCGAGCGGATCGGGCGCGTGCTCCGGGAGGGATGACGCCGCCAGCTTGAAGGCTTGGTCGGCCGATGCAGGGCCAAGGAGGCTTGAGAGATGGTACGTCGGATCGTGGTCCTGTCGCTGGCGCTGCTGATGATCGTTCCCTTAGCCGTCGGGCTCACCATGGCGCCCGACGACCAGCCGGACCAGGAAGAGCCTGTGCCTGCGCCGACCCCACAGGACGACAGCCCAGCCACCGAGCGGGTCATCTTCGTCGGCAACAACTGGGAGGGCACCGCGGACGTGCTCACCTTCGATCCCAGCGCTGGCGAGCTTGCCCACGTCGCCACGCTGGACATCATCCCGGATCTCCAGGAGCGGCGCCTGGAGATGGCCACCGACCCCGAGCGGTTGGCGTTCTACGTGGGGATCCGGCTCGCGGTCGGGGAGGGCAACGACCAGTACGTGGACGACATGTACAGCGTCGACGACGGTCGGCTGCTGGTCGTCTCGAGGCCCAGCCTGGCCGACGTGATCGGGTTGAACATCACGAGCGGCGAGATCGAGTGGCGCTTCGAGGTCGACGGCCAACGCTCGGACCACATGGCCATCTCGCCGGACGGCCAGCGTGTCGCGGTCTCGGCCAGCACCGGGAACGTCACCCACATCCTCGACGTGCACACGGGGAAGGAAATCTGGAGGTTCCCCTCCGGTGACTCGCCCCACGAGAACATCTACTCTGAGGATGGGTCGACGATCTTCCACGCGAGCATCGGCCGCGTCTACACGCCCACAGACCGTCCCCTCCTCCAGGATCCCTCCAAGGGACACCAGGTCTTCCAGATCGTCGACACCGAGACGCGAGAGGTCCTTCATCGGATCGACATGGGCGAGGAGCTCGAGGAGGCCGGGTACGAGGACATGAGCTCGGCGGTGCGACCGATGACGCTGACCCCCGACGAGCGCTACGCCTACCTGCAGGTCAGCTTCTTCCACGGCTACGTCAAGTACGACCTCGAGGACCTGGAGGTCGTCGACGTGGTCGAGCTGCCCAACCTCGTCCCGACCACGCCCCGGGAGATGTACCTGCTCGACTCGGCCCACCACGGCATCGCACTGAACGAGGATGGTACGAAGCTCTGCGTGTCCGGCACCATGTCCGACTACGCCGCCATCGTCCCCGTCGACGATCCCGACGACCACACCCTCCACATCAAGGAGGACGGCAAGTCCTACTGGTCCACGCTCACCGACGATGGCCAGCACTGCCTGGTCTCCTGGAGTGGACTCGATCAGGTGTCGGTCTTCTCCTTCGAAGATGAAGAGGAGGTCGACGTGATCGACGTGGGCGACCACCCGCAGCGCGTGCGGACCGGCGAGGTCCGTTCCAGCTGGTACCAGGCCCAGACCAGTGGCTGACCGCTGCAGGCAGAGGGCTTTTGGTCCAGCGACCCCCTGGCGGCTCCATGTCGAGCTTGGACGGCAAGGTCGCGCTGGTGACCGGGGCGGCCTCGGGGATCGGACGGGCCAGCAGCCTAGCGTTGGCCCAGGCCGGCGCCACGGTCGTGGCCGCCGACGTGGATGAGGACGGGCTGGCGGAGACAGCCCAGCGCATCGAGAAGGCCGGCGGTCGGGCCCAGACCACCCGGTGCGATGTGACCCAGGAGGCCGATGTCGAGCAGGCCGTCGAGACAGCGCTGGAGGTCGACGGCCACCTGGACATCGCCCACAACAACGCCGGGATCGAGGGCCCGCTGGCCAAGCTGACCGACGTGTCCGTCGAGGACTTCGACCGGGTCATCGCGGTCGACCTGAAGGGCGTCTTCCTGGGTCTCAAGCACCAGATACCGGTGATGGCCGACCAGGGCAGCGGGTCGATCATCAACACGGCCAGCGTGGCTGGCCTGGTGGCCAACCAGGGAGCCGCGGCGTACAGCGCGGCCAAGCACGGCGTGGTCGGTCTGACCAAGACCGCCGCGGCCGAGTGGGCCCGCAAGGGTGTGCGCGTCAACGCGATCTGCCCGGGGTGGACCGACACCGCGATGGTGGGACGCGTGGACGATCGTAACCCGAGGGTCCGGGAGAACTACCTGGCTGCCGTCCCCGCCGGCCGGCTGGGTGAGCCCGAGGAGGTCGCCGCCCTGGTCGTGTTCCTGGCCGGCGATGAGGCTACCTACCTCAACGGGGCCGCGCTGCCGATCGACGGCGCTTGGACGGCGGTGTAGTTCCGGCTTAGACCAGCTCGACCTCGATGGCCGCTCCCTGGCCGAAGCCGACGCACTCGGTGGCGATGCCACGCTGGGCATCGCGCTTGATCATCTCGTGGATCAACGTGACCGGCAGCCGGGCTCCTGTGGCGCCAAGGGGGTGGCCCATGGCGATGGCGCCCCCGTTGACGTTGAACATGTCGTCGGGGATGCCGAGCTCGCGCTGGCAGTAGACGGTCTGGCTGGCGAAGGCCTCGTTGAGCTCGACCAAGTCGTAGGCGTCTAGGTCGGTCCCGGCCCGGTCCAGAAGGCCGCGGACGGCCGGCACGGGGCCGATGCCCATGACCAGGGGGTCGACGCCGACGACGTGGTTGTAGCCGATCTCGGCCATCGGGTCCAGACCGTGCTCATCGGCGAAGGCCTGGCTGGTGATCAGCAGGGCGGCCGCACCGTCGCTGATCTGGCTGGCGTTGCCGGCGGTCACCGTGCCGTCCTCCTTGAAGACCGGCGGCAGGCCAGAGAGGACCTCTTGAGTGGTGCCGGGTCGTAGGCCCTCGTCCTTCTCGATCAGGCCGTCGTCGGTCTCGATGGGCAGGATCTCGTCCTTGAAGCGGCCGCTCTCGGTGGCCTTGGTCGCCCGTTGCTGGCTGCGGGCGGCGTAGGCATCCTGGTCCTCGCGGCTGATACCGTAGCGCTCGGCCACCGTCTCGGCGGTGCGACCCATGGTCAGGTCGAACGGGTTCTCGTACCGATCGATCAAGCCCGGCGGGAAGTCGGGCATCTCGTCCATGGGGACCCGGGTCATGCTCTCCACACCGCCGACCAGGATGCAGTCACGCTGACCGGCGCGGATAGCGTCGCTGGCCGACATGAGCGCCTGGGCCGACGAGGCGCACCACCGGTTGATGGTCGTGGCCGGCACGGACTCACCGAGCTCCGAGAGGATCGCGATGACGCGAGCCAGGTTGTTGTCCTGCTCGCCTCTCTGCTGGGCGCAGCCCCACATGAGGTCGTCGACGGCCTCGGCGGTCAGGCCGGCGGTCTCGAGGATGTGGTCGACCAGCGGGATCGACAGCTCCTCGGGGCGGGTGTCGGCGAAGGCGCCGCCCTGCTTGCCCTGCGGTGTTCGGATCGCTTCGACCACGACCGGGGTGTTGCCTGGCATGTGTCAGGCAAGCACGTTCATGGGTCTTGAGCGATAGGGTGGCCGCATGGGGGTCAGCAGACACCCTTAAGCCTCTCCACGTCCAACCTTCGTGTGCGGCAGGTGCATCCATGCTGGTCGGTTCCTCGTTCGAAGCTAAACCCGGGAAGGCCAAGGAGCTCGAGGCGCTGCTCAGCGACCCAGAGCGTGCCCGCGCCATGGCCGAAGCGCTAGGGGCCACGCGGAACATCTTGTTCTGGCAGGGTGACCGGATGATCCGGGTGCTCGAGTTCCCGGAGGGGACCACGCCCACGCCGATGGGGGAGATCGCCGAGCGCGACCCCGAGGTCCGGGCCTTCCTAGCCCGGGTCGGCGAGCTGGCCGAGCCCGGCTTCGACGTGGATGACCCCGAGACCCTCGAGACCTTCTCCGAGGCCGTCGCGCTACGGCTCGTGTACGATGTGGAGGCCCGGTCGTAGGCTCACGTCGACGGGGAGACCCACTCAAGCCCCTGCGACGGCTCGCTTCCCGGATCAGCGTTCAGGGCCGCGCCACCAGGCGCGGAAGCGGGCGCTCACCAGAGCACAACGCGGTGGCCCCCGGGCTCGTATAGACGGCCATGACAGAGTAGATGCCCGCCACCCGGCGCATGGTGGCCCAGGGGCTCAACGCCCTCCAGCAAGCCGGCGATCCCCTGGAGGCGGCCGAGGTCGTCACGTTCCTGGCAAGCCCGGATGCCCATGGTGTGACCGGCCAGACCTTGCGCGTGTGCGGCCAGTCGATGCTCGGTGCATGGGTCAGCGCTCCAGGATCGCTGTGACCCCCTGACCGCCGGCCGCGCAGATGCTGATGAGCCCGCGGCCGCCGCCCCGTTCCTCCAGGACCTTGGCCAGGATGGCCAGGATCCGCCCGCCGGTGGCGGCGAAGGGATGCCCGGCAGCGATGCTGCTGCCCTTCACGTTCAGCTTGTCGCGGTCGACGGTGCCCAGGCCTTGTTCCTCCCAGGCGACCAGCGTGCACAGGACGACACTGGCGAAGGCCTCGTGGACCTCGTAGAGATCGATGTCGTCGAGGGTCAGGTCGTTGCGTTCGAGCAGCCTCGGGACGGCGTGGAGGGCCGGTGCCATCAGCAGGCCCTCGTCGCCGTCCACGAAGTCGCTGGCGCCGGTCTCGGCTGCCGTGATCCGGGCCAGGACCGGCAGGCCGTGCTCCTCGGCCCAGCCCTCGCTGGCCAGCAGGACCGAGCTGGCGCCGTCGGTGAGCGGCGAGGCGTTGGCCGCTGTGATGGTCCCGTCCTCCTCGAACGCCGACGGGAGCTTGGCGACCTGTTCCATGCTCGTGTCCGGACGCAGGTTGTTGTCGCGTTCGAGCCCGTGGTAGGGCATCACCAGGTCATCGAAGAAGCCGTCCTCGTAAGCGGCGGCCAGGTTGTGGTGGCTGGCCACCGCGACCTCGTCCATGGCCCCGCGCGTGATGCCGAAGGCATCGGCCGTCCGTTGGGCGTGCTGGCCCATGGACAGGCCGGTGCGTGGTTCCGCGTTCCGGGGGATCTCGGGGACGAGGTTGCCCGGGTGGGCCATGGCGGCCAACGCCTTGAGCCGGCCCCCCAGCGAGTCGGCACCGCTGAGGTCCATCAAGGCCCGCTGCATGCGCGGGTTCACGCTGACCGGGACATCGCTTGTCGTATCGGCGCCGCAGGCGATGCCTGCCTCGATCTGGCCAAGGGCGATCTTGTTGGCCACCAAGATGGCCGCCTGGAGACCCGTCCCGCAGGCCTGCTGGACATCGTAGGCCGGGGTCCGCAGGTCCAGACTGGTGCCGAGCACAGATTCGCGGACGAGGTTCCAGTCGCTGGCGTGCTTCATGACCGCGCCGCCGACCACCTCGCCCAGGCGCTGGCCGTCCAGGCCGGCCCGGTCGATCAGGCCCTGCAGCGTGTCCGTGAGCATCTCCTGGTTCGACAGGTCGTGGTAGGCCGTGTTCTGGCGGGCGAACGGGATGCGGTTGGCGGCCACGACGGCCACGGGACGGGGCTCGGCGCGATGCATAGGGGGCCAGCTCCGGGCGGGCTAAAAGCTGGTACCATCGACGGGGACCGCTGCTACGGAGGGGAACCGCGGGTGCCAAGCCACCGCGCCACCACATCCTCGTGGCTTCGGGCGTAGGCCCCGGCCTCCAGGGTGGCAGGGTCGTGCCAGGCCAGCGCGTCGTACCAGGGCGGCACCTCCACCTCGGCATCGGCCGGGAGGCTGGCCTCCAGGAAGAACCAGACATCGTAGTGCACACCCAGCTCGGGGAACCGGACGGGCACGTAGGTCTCGGTCTCGACCCGGGGCTCGGAGAGCTCGAGCTCCTGGAGGCCGAGGATCTCGCTGGCGATCCGCTGCCCGGCGTCCCGTGGGTCCTCGCCGTAGCGCAGGTGGCTGGCCGGGATCGTCCAGCTCTTGCCGTGGGCCCGCCGACGGTCCTCGCCCAACCCCGCAAGCTCCTCCCATCGGGGGTCATCGGCGTAGCGGCCCAGGAGGAGCTGCTCCCCGCGGGTGACGAAGAGGAAGGCCGAGAGGCAGAGCCCCCCGTCCGGAAGCTGGTGGAAGCCGTGTGCCGAGCCAGCGCTGGAGAGCCAAAGGAACGGGCCGGTGCCAGCCACACCGGACCAACGCGCCGCTCACTCATGAGCTCTACCTCTCCGGCGATCGCTGCTCCCACGACCAGACGTTGGCCGATCCGGAGGGACGGCCAGCACCCTGGCGGTCTGACAGCTTCCCTCTGCCGGCTACCCCTCGACCAGCAGCTCGAACCCGCCCCCGGCGATCCGCGAGGGGTCGAAGGGCGGACCATCGGCCATGATCTCCCCGACGCGCTCGTCCTGCATGACCTTGGCCTCGACCTCGTCGCGGTCCTCCCGCGACTCGAACTCGGTGACGGCCAGGATGACCGTCTCGTCCTCCGAGAGCTCGGCCAGCTCCGGGAACCCGATCGCGCCCTTCTCCTCGACATCGAGATCCTCGCCGAGGAACTCGCGGTACGAGCGGGCGCCGTGGTCGAGCCAGACCTCGGCCATCTGCCCGGAGAGGGCCCGGTAGGTCTCGACAGCGTCCTCGGGCACAGGGATGAGCGCGCAGTTCACGTAGGTCATGGGGGCCGGCCGGGCAGCTCCAGCCGCGTACAAGAGGGTGCCGGAGCCGATCCCGCGGGTCCGTCGGGCCTCAAGGCGCCGGCACCAGCTCAGCGAAGGCATCCACCTCGTCGTCGGTGAGCTCCACCTCGAGGGTGGCAAGGTCGTCGCGCATGTGCTCCTTCGACGTGGTCCCGGTAAGGACGACCAGGTCGAGGGCCAGGAACAGTCGGAGCGTGGCCGCGGCTGCGGTGAGGCCTGTGCGCTCGGCCACACCCTGGACCACGGGGTGCTCGATCAACCTGGGGGCGGCCGTGAGCAGGGAGAAGCCCTGGTAGACGAGCCCGTGGTCGTCGCAGAAACGGCGCACCTCAAGGTCGGCCTCGGGCCGGGTCAAGGTGCGGTTCTGCACCACCATGGGCTCGACCTCGGCCCACGCGTGCAGGGCCTCGAGCTGGTCGAACGCCACGTTCGAGAGGCCGATCAGGCGCGCCCGGTCCTCGCGGTGGAGCGCCTCCATGGCCCCCCAGGCCTCCCGGTCCTGGTCCGAGAGGCCCGCCCGGCTCCACGGGCCGTGGAGGACGAGACTGTCGACGTGCTCCACACCCAGGTGGGCAAGCGAGCTCTCGAAGGACTGCTCGACCTGGTCGGCGATGGGGGCCTCGGGATCGTACGGCAGCCGTTGGTCCTGGCTGCGCTCGTAGGTGAACTTGGTCTGGACGAAGAGGTCCTCGCGGGCGGGGCCGCCGGTCTCCAGCATCGAGGCCAGGGTCTCGCCGACGCCGGCCTCGTGGTAGTGCTTGCGTTGGTTGGCGGTGTCGATACCACGGAAGCCGGCGTCCAGCGCGGCGGCCACGAGCTCGGCGGTCCGCTCCTCCTTCCAGGCCGTGCCGTAGATCAGGGTCGGGATCTGGACACCGTGGGTCTCGACGTGGCCAGCAGCGGCGTGGGGCATCAGCCGAGCAGGCGGGTCCGGGCGTCTAAAGGTGGCGACGCGGGGACAGAAGCTTCCGTCGAGATGTTCCCCGCCCTCCGGCTCAGGTGGCATGGTTGGCGCAGGCCGGAGGCTCGTGGCGCCTTGTGAGCCAGCGTCGCAGTCGACGACTTCACGTACTGGAGACTTCGCCGCCTCCACCCGTTGGGGGCCGGTCCGGCAGGACCGGAAGCGGGCGCCCACCAGGGCGCAAGGCGGTGGTCTACCACAGTCTCCAGATACGTACGGCCTCAGGCCGTGCTCGCTCGGGATGCGAAGCATCCCATCGCCCGACGCGAACGCCCGGCCTAGGTGGTCCGACTGGCCCAGGCCGGCCGTTCGTTCGGTTCCGTGACCGCGTCGCAGCTGTGCGCGGTCACAGGATGATGTCGATATCGAGCTTCTCAGCCAGCTCCTTGTACCGGTTCCGGATCGTCACTTCCGTCACACCAG
>CAZBKU010000130.1:0-8788 GCA_964492585.1 uncultured Thermoplasmatales archaeon
CCGACGAGATCGCAGGTCCGCTGTGCCGCGGCGAGTTCGACCTCGAGGCACCCCTGGAGACGCTGATCTTCGAGATGACCTGGGACCCCAGCAGCCCCCTGGCCCAGACATTCCTTGCCATGATGCGGGTCAGCGACAACTCGTCGATCATCACCGGCGAGTGGAGCTTCTTCAGCGTCGAGGGTGAGGCCCCGCTCTACCACCGGATGGACCGTTCGGACCTGGACGCGGTCATGGCCAACTTCACCGAGCGGTGCGAGAACGGCCAGGATGAGTTCTGCAGCCTCAACTTCCGGGACAAGGGTTGGCCCCTGCAGACCCGGGTCTGGCCTGGCTACCAGTGCCCGACCGAGCAGGGTGCCTTCTGTGCTGTCCTTGAGCAGGACTACACTCAGTTCGTCACGGCGTTCTACAACGCGCCGGGACCGGCCGACCACGCCATCCTCGACGGCAACCCGAGCTAGACGACCACCGGGACGCCGTCGCGATCCCGCCCGGGCCCGATGCTCACCGAACACAACGGGCATCCGACCTGGCCAGCCTGTCCGAGGACAGGTTCCGTAACGTCGCCTACTGACCACCGTCGGCCACCGGTCCCCATCCGAGCGAGTCTTATCCCCGGGACCCCTAGCCCGTGGCGATGCCGGCTGCCCCGCCTCCCGATCCGGAAGACACCGGGCCCCGGGTTTCAGGTCTTGAGACGTCCGCCCAGGAGGCCTTCGACCAGGCGTTCGCAGCCCGGCGCGGGGGCAGGATCGAGGCTGCCATCGAGAGCTACGAGCAGGCCGTCGACCTGGGCATCGGCGCCGGGACCCGGGAGGGCCGCGAACTGGCCGCCAAGGCCGAGTACAACCTGGGTCTCCTCCGGGAAGACGGCGAGGACGACCAAGCCGCCCAGGGGGCTTACGAACACGCCATCGAGCTGGGCAAGGCCGCCCACTCCGGCCCGGGTCTCGAGGTGGCCGCTCGGGCCAGCTACAACCTGGGGAACGCTCTGGAGCGTCGGGGGGACACCGGCGCAGCCGTCCACCGCTACCAGGAGGCCATCGCCATGGCCCGGGAGTCGGGGACGGCCGACGGCCGCGAGACCGCCGCCCTGGCCAGCTTGAACCTGGCGGCCACCTACGAGGAGACCGGTGACACGTCCGACGCCCTCACAGTCTACAAGCAAGCCATCGCCCTGGGGCGCGAGCCCGACACGCCAAGGGGCTACGAGACGGCAGCCCGGGCGGCCCACAACCTGGGGTTGGCCCACCACCAGGCCCGCCGACCCGACGAGGCAGCCGACGCCTACCGTGATGCGCTGGAGCTGGCCGACGAGACCGGCACGGAGGCAGGTACGGAGATCCAGGCCCTGACCACCTATGCGATCGGCCATCTCCACAAAGAGCAAGGCGCCACCGAGGACGCCATCCAGGCGTTCGCTCGATGCCGGACCCTGGCAGAGGCCGCGGGGACCGAGGTCGCGCTGACCACCGGCGCAGCCGCGGGTCTCGACGAGGGCGACCTGGCCGTCGAGGCCGGCAACCCGGAGCTTGCCAGCCAGGCCTACCTCCAGGGCCGCGCGCTCCTGGAGGGGCTGTCGGGCCAGGAGGCCCGGGAGCTGGCCCAGGAGCTGACCGATCGCCTGGAGCGGGAGTGATCCGCGGGTCTCGACCTCAAACGGCAAGGTTTTTGGCCGGCCCCGGTGGTCGAGACCGGCGTGTCCAGCCGCGTCCCCTCCCTGGCCGTCCCAGTTCTTGCTCTCCTGGTCGTCATCGCAGGGTGTCCCTACTCCCTGCCGACCGGGGGCAGCGGCCCCGGTGCCAAGTACGAGGACTACCTGACCGGCGGCGGGGTCCTGCTCGTCGAGCTGGACTACGCCCCCGGCAACCGACCCTCCCAGGAGGTCGTCGACGCCCTGCGGAACCAGTTGGGGGACATCACGACCAAGAAAATCGAGGTCCAGCTCTCCCAGGATCTCCCGGACCGGCAGGACAGCTACACGTACTCGGCCGACGGGTTACGCGCGCTCCACGAGGACACCCAGGACGAGGAGGATCGAAGCGGGGTCGTGGTCATGCATGGTCTCCTGGTCGACGGGAAGATCGAGAACGATCGGACCGCGGGGTTGGCCTTCCACGCCGAGGCCTGGGCCATCGCCATGGGCACCATGCGGGACAGCACCTGCAGCAACAACGCGCTGGTCTGCGCCACCGGCGAACCCAAACTGAAGTGGATCCTGCGGGCGGTCGCGGTCCACGAGGCCGGCCACCTGCTCGGCCTGGTGAACATCACCCTACCCATGGTCGAGGACCACGAGGACGAGAGCCATCCAGGCCACTCCTCGAACGACGAGAGCGTGATGTGGTGGCAGGTCGAGAACGCGCCCCAGTTCAGCAACCTCTTGGGCGGTGGCAACGGCCAGGGCATCCCCTATCAGTTCGACAGCAACGACAAGCAGGACGCCCGAGCGTTACGGAGCGGTTGAGATGAAGAAACCTCACGACCTGCAGACCGATGCCATCGATCTGGCGCTGGACAAGTCCATGGAGGATCTCCAGACCCTGCTTCGCTGGGTGATGGAGTCCGACGAGCCCAGCGAGGCCATGATGCACATCCAGCGGGCCCGCGAGCTCCTCGATGAGATGGAGGAGAACCTGGCACGCCTCCAAGATCAGTGACCGGTCCTCACGCGCGTGGGTCCTCAAGCTCGACCGAGAACCCGGCCTGGTTGGGGACGCCGGCCTTGAGCTCCTTGACACGGACGGCCCGGACGTCCTCGACCTTGCCGACCAGGCGCTTGGTCATCCCTGGGACGTGGGCATCGCCGACGACGACGGCCACGTGGCCGTGGTCGCCGGCCAGACGGGCCACGCGGTCGGCCATGATCCGGTCGCGTTCGTCGATGAGGACGCGCTTGACCGTCGGGAACTGCTCGGCGACCTCCTCGATCAGGGTCGGATCGCCCTCCAGGGCGCGCTGGAGGTCCTCCTCCATGCTCTTGCCCGGGATCAAGGACCCGAGCACGGAACCGATGAGCTTGATCCGTTCCCACCAGCCCATCTCGCGGATCAACCGCCGGAAGGTCTGCTGGGCCGGCTGGTCGACCAGGGCCACCGGGATGCCGAGCAACATGGCCGCCTCGCGACCGGCCAACATCTCGTCACCTACGCTACCGCCCAGGTCGTCGGCGACCTTCTCCTGGAAACGCGCGATCAGGCCGTAGGCGAACCCGCCACGCTCCCGTTCCTCGGGCGGGGTCAAGAGGCCCTGGAGGCGGGCTTGATCGAGCTCGAGGGCGACGACGTCGGCGTCGAACTCGAAGATGTGGTGCTGGATGGCCTCTCGCAACGGGACGACGTGGGCGGTCCCGAGCAGGAGGACGGCAGGGCTGTGGGGCTCGTCGTCGGCCTCCAGGGGGCCGGTCGTGTTGGTCGCCGGTGTGCTCACGTTGGCCTTCCAGTGTCGGGGATGGGTTAAAGGGGTTTGCGTGGACCGGTGTGGTCACGTTTCGAAACCACAGATCCCCATCACACAAGCCTTGCCCGAGGGCTCTACCCCGCCGTTGTCCACCAGCACCCCGAGTTCGACGACACCGACCGCCGGAGGGAGGAACTTCGCGAACAGCTCGGCACCATGGACGCCGTACCCGACGTCGACGAGCACCTGGGGGTTGCGGACCAGGGGGACACCCGGCCGCACGTTGACCCGCTGGTTAAGGAGATCGACGCCGGGACCGGTGTTCCCGACGACGACGTAGCTCTCCTGCTCCATCCGGTCATCCTGGGCGTCGAGGTCGAACCGGCTGGATACCAGCGCGTGGACGGTGGCATCCCCGAGCTCACCCGTGCCGTCCCAGGTGATGGCCAGGGTCCTCTCTTCTCCCGGGGCCAGGGTGATGGGACCATCGTGAAGGACACGACGCTGGTCGGTCCCTGTAGAGAGCTCGTGGGTCACCCAAACCTGCAGCCACCCGTCGACGCTGGATCCTGGGCCGAGGTTGGCTAAGCCCACATCGACGGTCCGTTGTGTCCCCGTCGGGAGATCCCCCGCATCGGTCGTCAGGTTCTCGTGGGTCACATCGAGGCCCGTCACCGCCAGGTTGGGACGTTGATGGCGTGTGATGGAGAACGCGTAGTCAGAGCCACGGTCCAGGAACCCCAGGAGCAACCACTCGGCTGGGACCGAGGTCTCGAAGGTCGCCGTCGTACCCCAGGTTCCACTGTCGATCAGGCTGCCGTCAGGGGATCTGAGTTCCACGTCTGTCCGCTTACCCATCTCGGAGACGTCGATCGTGACCCATTCCTCGGTCGTGCCCTGGATGCGGAACCAGTCGGCTGGATCCGTGAGATCCCCCTCGAAGGATCCAGCATGGGAGGGGCCGGTCGGAAGGTCTGTCGCGTTCAGCCAGTAGTTCCCGGCGTCCACCCCGAGGCTGGCATCGTCTCCGGTTGGGGCAGCCTCCAAGGAGGTCTGGATCTCGTAATCGAGGCCGGAACCGGTCGAGCTCACGCCGAGCCGGAGGGCCGGTCCGCTGGGGACCGCGATGTCCTGCACGCCTCGCTGGATCTTCCCCAACCGGCGGCCGTCGTCCTCGAGCACCGTGAGACGCGCGTCGTTGTCGGTCGCCAGGAAGGTCAGGTTCAGGGCTTGACCCTCAGGTATCTCGATGCGGTACCAGTCGCTGGCCCATCGGACCCACCCCTTGATCGTCCCGGGTTCGACCGTCCAGGCGTCTTCCCAGTCGTTCGGTGCGTCCTCATCGGTGCCATGCTCGGCGTGAGCCACGGCTGGGACGATCGATAAACAAGCAGTTAAGAGCAACGCGGTCAGCCTACCTTCCAAGCGACTCCCCAGAAGATCACAGCCCGGGCTCTACTTGAGTGGCCCGTTGTCGCCGGAGGTCGTCACGGCTGTCAGCGGGCATCCAACCTTGCCAGCCCGGCCCCCACCGCGCCGACCAGCACACCCCAGAGCCCGCCGAAGAGGATGCCCAGCGCGACGTTGGTCGCCCGGACCTGCAGCCCGCTGGGGTCCCGGCCGGCCTCCAGGGCGGGTTGGGTGAAGGTCTGCTGGTTGTGCTCTAGGTAGGTGCCCCAGAAGAGCTGGGTGGTCACGCCGAAGAGGACACCGGCGACCACCGAGACGAGCAGCAGGGTGAGGAACGGTCGCGTCACCCGTTGCATCCGGACGACCCAGAGCCACAGACCAGCGATCAGGGTCCAGGCGATGAACTCTCCCCACAGGGAGTCCCGGGTGATCCCGAAGGCCACCACGACCCCGATCAGGATGCCGGAGAGCCCCAAGGCTGTGATCAGCTGATGATCAAGGTTCCCCAGCCTGGCCATCGTGGATGGAAGGCGCGCAGGGGCCTTGGCTTGCACGGCTGTTCTACGAGAGCTCCTCGGTCTCCCCGTCCTCTAGGAGCTCCTCGACCTTCAGCTCGGCCTGCCGGAGCTTGCCCCGGCAGGTCTTCACCAAGGCCAGGCCCTCTTCGAACCGCTCCATGGCTTCCTCGAGGCCGAGCTTGCCCTCCTCGAGCTCCTCGACGATGGTCTCCAGCTCCTCGAGGGCCTCCTCGAACGACGGTCCCTCGCCGCCCCCGGCATCGGCCGGGGGACCCGGGTCGTCGCGCGGTGGCTTCCCCGGCGGGTCGTCGGAGGGGTCGCTGCGGTCGTCGGCGTCATCGGCGGGCGGGTCGGTAAGCGAGCGTTGCGTCTGCTTCTCGTTCACGGGGAGGCCTCCTCGGTCTCCTTGACGTCGGTGGTGATCGTGCCGTCCTCGACCCGGACGTCCAGCCGGTCGCCCGGAACGACGTCCTCGATCGAACGGACGAGCTGCCCGGCTTTCTCGGCCGCGGCGAACCCCCGGCCCAGGACCTTGAGCGGTGAGAGCGCATCCAAGGTCGAGGCCCGTTCGGCCAGCTGGTTGCTGCCCCGCTCGAGCACCAGGTCGGCGGCCCGGGGCAGGCGGCGTTCCAGGTCGTCGATCCGTTGGCGGGCGGGCTCCATGAGGGCCTCCGGCCGCCGGAACACCGGGCTGCGGGCCAGGGCCTCGACCTGGGAGCGGGCCTGGTCCAGCTGGGTCTTTGCGGCTCGAGGCAGGCGGGCGGTCAGGTCGTCGGTGAGCTGCCAGGCCTGCCGGAGCAGGGCCTCGGGCCGTGAGAGCACCGGCCGGGTCGCCAGGCCGTCGAGCCGGTGCCGGTACACCTGGAGCAGGTGGTCCAGGCGGGCGGCCAGGTCGCGCCCCTTGTCGGAGAGCATGGCCAGGGTCTCCTCGCGGCTCTGGGCAGCCACCTCGGCCGCCGCGCTGGGTGTGGGAGCCCGGACATCGGCAGCAAGGTCCACCAGGGTCCAGTCGGTCTCGTGGCCGACCCCGCTGACCACCGGCACCCGGGCCCGGGACACGGCCCGGACGGCGACCTCCTCGTTGAAGGCCCAGAGGTCCTCCATGGAGCCACCGCCACGGGTGACGATGATCACGTCCAGGGGGTTGCCGGCCTCGGCCCACCGGCCAAGCCGGGCGATGGCGTCGGCCACGGTCTGGGCCGCACCGTCGCCCTGGACCTTGGCATCGGCGACGACCACGTGGACGTGCGGGCTGCGGCGGCGCAGCACGTTGAGCGCGTCCTGGAGGGCAGCAGCCCCCTTGCTGGTCACGATGCCCACCGTCCGGGTGAACTCGGGCAAGGGACGCTTGCGGGCCTCGTCGAAGAGCCCCTCCTCTCCCAGCCGCTTCTTGAGCATCTGGTACCGGAGGTACAGGTCGCCTTGGCCGGCCTCCAGCATCTCGCTGACGTAGATCTGGTACTTGCCGGCCTTCTCCCACAGGCCGACCGAGGCTTTGGCCAGGACCTCCATGCCGTCCTCGGGCTCGAACTGGAGGCTGCGGGCCTGGCCGCGCCACATGACGCAGTCGATCTCGGCCTCCTCGTCCTTGAGCCGGAAATAGAGGTGGCCGGACCCATGGTGGGGGCCCCGGTAGTTGGACACCTCGCCCCGGACCCAGATCTGCCGGAGGTCGGGTTGGTCCTCGAGGAGCTGGCGGACCCGGCGGTTGACCTCGCTGACGGTCAGCACCGGTCGATCGTCGGGCGCCAGGCTCTCCTCGGCCACGGCCGCGGGAGGGCCGCCATGGTCTAAAAGGGTGGGGCGGGGTGAGCGAAACTGGCCCATCCCAGGGCCTGGTGGCCGGTGTGTCCCCCCAGCGACGGGGGAAGGCCTAACCCTTGGTGGACGAGACCCCCTATCGACGGTCCCGTGATCCCCAAGCACCTGAACCTGGCGCTCGCCCTGGCCCTGCTGGCCACCGGCTGCCTGGGCCTGACCGGCTCGGACGACCCACCGCAGGGACAGGCAGACGACCGACGACCGTGGGTCGCCGTCGCCGGGATCCCCTCGGTGGTCCACCATCGTGACTGCGACCCCGGGATCGTGCTGGACCTCCAGCTCTCGGTGGCCCAAGCGCCCTACCTCGAGGATGTCCAGGTCACCCTGTCAAGCGGCCAGGCCGTCGAGACCCTCACCGTCGAACGGCTCGAGGAGGACACGCTGGTGCACCGCAAGGCCGTGCTCGAGATCGACGGCATCTGCGACCCGCCCAAGGACCGGCGGATCACCGTCAACGCGACCGCCCTCGGTGCGGCCCCCAACGCCGGATCGGTCCCCTTGATCGTCCACGGCACCGACCTGCGCCTGGTCGATGCTGCATCCGACCGGTTCACGTGCGACGAGATGACCTTCGGGTTCCAGGTCGAGAACACCGGGGCGGTGGCCCTCACCAACCTCAGCGCCGATGCCACCCTGTGGGACCCGGAGACCCACACCTACCTCAAGCCACGATGGCACGGGAACCTGGGCAACGTGACCACGGACCAGGTCGCCTCGGCCAACGGGACGATCACCTTCGACCGGTGCCCGCCTCAAGACAGCCTGGGTCTGATCCTCCAGTTCCACCACGCCGACGGTGAGCCGATCACCCGGTCCTACCAGATCCCTGTCCCGCGGAGCTGACCAACGACCCCGCCCTTTTTCCCCAGGGCTTGCCTACCCGGGACCCGGTGGACGTCCCCCTCCACGCCGAGCGGACCATCCGTGACGGCCAGCAACACGTCACGCTCTGGGCCGACGGCCAGGACCACCTGGAACCAGCGCCGTTCCTCCCGTACTGCTACGCCCGGGAGCCCTTCCAGGACGGCCCCGGAGGCCCCCTGGACCAGCGCCTGGTCCAGGTCCGCCCGCTCAAAACCCTGGAGACCCAGGGCTGGTACAAGGCCGAGTTCGCCAACGTCCGCGACCTGGCTCGCACCGCCCACCAACGGCAGGCCGGTGAGGTCGCCGAGGCCAACATCCCCTTCACCCACCGCATCCTGCTCGACCGACCCGACTGGTACCGGTCCTGGCCCAACGGCCAGCCCACCCGGCTGACCTTCGACATCGAACAGCTCACCACCGGCAAGCGCTTCCCCGACGAGGACGACCCGTTGATCTCGATCGCCTGGGCCTACGAGGACCATGCGCCCGAGTGCGTGCTGGGTGACGGGGAGACAGACGGGGACGTGGTCCAGGCCTTCCTGGACGTGCTGGACCGCCACGACCCCGACGTCCTGGTCGGCTACAATGCCCAGGGCTACGACCTCCCCATGCTCCTGGCCCGGTGCCGAGCCCACCGGCTGGACCCCACGCCCCTGCACCGGGAGGGCGGCCGGATCGACGACGCCGACCGCGGCCAGGGGGTCCGCCTGGTCGGCCGCCTGCTCGGCGACGCCTACCGCAGCGTCCGAGCCGATCAGACCCTCTCCGGCATC
>CAZBKU010000131.1:0-4734 GCA_964492585.1 uncultured Thermoplasmatales archaeon
CGCACAGGAGCTGGCCGGCGGGCCCGGTGGCCTGTTCGGCGGCGCAGTCGACAAGGGCGGCCGGGTCTGCCTGCTCGCGGACACTGAAGTCGATGTCGTACTCGCCCTGGGATCCACCGGTGCCGCGGGCGTCGACCTCGATCAACGCGATGCCTTGCTCGGGCAGGAACCCGGCTCCCTCGCTGGCCCGGGACTCCTTGCGGTACGGTGTCAGCTCGACGACGCACGGGTAGAGCCCGTCGCCGTCGCGATCCGGGCCCGTGGGCACGTAGATGTCCGTGGCGATCTCGACGCCGTCGTCCGTCTCGACGTACACGTCGGTCATCTTCTCGTAGGGCTCGTGCTCCTCGGCCTGGCCGGGGCCGACGACGAGCAGGCTGGTCAACATGATGAGCGCGATGGCTCCGGTGGTGAGCTTGGTCATGTGTCCGTCGCCTCCAGGGGGCCTCCCTGCCAAGCAACGACACGGGGGGATATGACCGTTGGGCTCCCGGGCCAGCTGGCGACCGACCGCTTCATCAGGGCCAAGGCGGGTGCAGGGCCCGATGGACGTCCCCGACCTCCTGGCCCTGGGTGATGGCTTCAAGACCAGCCGGATCCTGCAGGCCGCCTGCGAGCTCGAGTTCTTCGACCACACGCGCAAGCCGGCAGGCCGGGCGGACCTGGCCGAGGCCTTGGATGCCTCCGAGCGGGGGGTGCGGATCCTGTGCGATGCCCTGGCCTCGTTGGAGCTGTTGGAGAAGGACGAGGAGGGGCGCTGGGTCAACCGGCCGGTGGCCGAGACCTACCTGGTGACCGACGCGCCGGACACCCTGGCCCACATGATCCGGTTCCACGGCATGAACTGGGGGACCTGGGACCGGTTGGAGGCGGCGGTTCGTACCGGGGAACCCCAGCGGGAGGATACCATGTTCCAGGAGGACGCCGAGGCCACCGAGCGGTTCATGCGGGCCATGGTCAGCATCGGCCGGGCCCGGGGCGACGCCGAGGTCCTCCCCGAGCGCGTGGACCTCTCCGACCGACGCCTGCTGGTCGACGTGGGCGGTGGGCCCGGGCACTTCACCCGCGGGTTCCTCAAGGCCCACCCGACCCTGGAGGCCGCGGTGCTCGACCTGCCGGCCACCTTGGACGTGACCAGCGAACTCGTCGACGCTTGGGGGCCCGAGCGCGAGCGCCTGATGCTCATCGAGGGCGACTACATCGACGATCCCATCCCGGCGTGCGATGCTGTGCTCCTGTCCAACATCCTGCACGGCGAGCCGCCGGCGCGGTGCCAGGCCCTGTTGGAGAACATCGCCGAGGGCATGATGACCGGTGGCAAACTGGTCATCAAGGAGCACATCCTGGCCCCGGACCGCACCAGCCCCGAGGTCGCCGCCCGGTTCGCGGTGGACATGCTGCTCATGACCGGTGGGGACTGCTACACCCTCGACCAGGTGACCGGCTGGCTCGAGGAGGCTGGGTTCGAGGACGTCGAGGAGCAGCCCCCCGAGGCCCCGTTGACCAGCTCGATCGTGACGGCGACCAAGGCCTGATACATCCCCGTTGGCCTCTTATGCCGGGAGGCCCTACGGGAGCCGCCATGCCCCCCGAGCTTACGGCCGAGTGCCTCCGCCAGCCGGCCCAGGACCTGGTCGAGGGTCACCCCGAACCGTACGGGACCCTCCGTGGGGACACCCTCTCGATCCTGGATGCGGCCCTGTGCGCCGTGATGCCCGACCGCCTGCTCCGCGACGCGCTGGAGGAGGACGGCACGCTGACCATCGGCGACGACACCTTCGACCTCGGTGACGGCAGCGGCGTCCATGTGCTGATCGCTGGCAAGGCCTCCCAGGGGTTCGCCGAGGTCGCCCACGAGCGCCTGCCGGAGGCCCGAGGCATGGTCGTCGACGAGGTCGAGGGCACCGCCGGCGACTGGGACTGGTACGTGGCCGGGCACCCGATCCCGGACAAGTCCAGCGTCATCGCCGGGAAGGCCGCGCTTGAGTTCGTGGCGGGGGTGGGCCCGGACGAGACCCTGCTCGTGCTGCTCTCCGGCGGAGCCTCGAGCTTGATGGAGGTGCCCGCGGTCACGCTGGACGACGTCTCCATGGTCACCAACATGCTGTTGGCCCGGGGCGTGACCGTCCACGAGCTCAACACGGTCCGGAAGCACCTCTCCGAGATCAAAGGTGGCCAGCTGGGCGAGCTGTGCGACGGGGAGCTGGTCACGCTGGGCATCTGCGATGTGCCCGACGAATCGGCCACGGACCTGGGCTCGGGCCCGACCGTGGCAGACCCGACCACGTTCAGCGAGGCCTGGTCGATCCTGGACCGGATCGGCCCGGATAACTTCCCGCCGGCCGTGGTCGACCACATCCGGTCCGGTGCCCACGGCAAGCTCGACGAGACACCCAAGCCCGACGAGGACCGGGTCCCGGGCAGCTTCCACTTCCTGGCCACCAACGCCGACGCCCTCGAGGCTGCCGAGACCCAGGCCCGTGAGCTGGGCTACCGGCCCAAGATCCTGCCAAGCCCCCTCCAGGGCGAGGCCCGGATCCAGGGTGAGAGCCTGGCCCAGCGCCTGGTCCACGAAGGTAGCCCTGGCACCGCGTTGTTGGCCGGTGGCGAGACCACCGTGACCTTGCGCCCGTACCACAAGGGCGGGCCCGGGGTCGGTGGCCGCAACCAGGAGCTCACCCTGGCCGCTGCCCTGCACGTGGGGGACGCGCCGGTGGTGGCCTGCGGTTTCGGGACCGACGGCATCGACGGGCCCACCGACGCGGCCGGCGCCATCGCCGACGGCCGCACGCTCACCCGGGGCATGGAGGCCAAGCGGGACGCTCGCGAGCACCTGGCAGCCAACGACGCCTACCCGTACTTCGCCGCCATCGGCGATCTGATCCGCACGGGCCCGACCGGGACCAACGTCATGGATCTCTTCGTCGGGCTCGTCGCCGAGGAACCGCTCTGAACCTCGGGTTCGACGTTCGTCGAGAACCGAGAGGATGGGCTCTGGCCGATCGTCTTAGCCGCTGGGCGCTCGACGTTCCGAGAGGGCCGGGATAACCAAAACCTGAAATAGAAACTCCATCGTCCCAGAGGGAGACGGGGGGACGCCCCTGTCAAGGGGGACCGTTGATCATGACCGAGATCCGCCTGGCGATCGCTGGCGTCGGCAACTGCGCATCATCGCTGTTGCAGGGCATCCAGTACTACGCACGGCGACCCGAGGCCGAGCCCATCGGCCTCATGCACCGCCAGATCGGGCCCTACGACGTCGCGGATGTCACGCCTGTGGCTGCCTTCGATGTCGATCAGCGCAAGGTCGGCAAGGACCTGCACGAGGCCATCTTCCAACCCCCCAACTGCACCAAGACCATCGTGGAGGACATGCCCGAGGCCGGCATCCCCGTCAAGATGGGACCGCTGCTCGACGGTGTGGCCGATCACATGGCCGACCACCGGGAGGACCGGACCTTCAAGGTGGCCGACAAGGAGCCGGTGGACGTCATCGAGGAGCTCCAACGGGCCCGGGCCGACGTCCTGATCAACTACGTGCCGGTGGGCAGCGAGCAGGCCGCCCGCCACTACGCCGAGGCCGCCCTGGAAGCCGGCGTGGCCTACGTGAACTGCATGCCGGTGTTCATCGCCAGCGACAAGGCCTGGGCCCGACGGTTCACCCGGGCTCGGGTCCCCATCGTTGGCGACGACATCAAGAGCCAGGTCGGCGCGACCATCCTGCACCGGACCTTGGCACGGCTCTTCGAGGACCGGGGCGTGAGCTTGGACCGGACCTACCAGCTCAACTTCGGCGGGAACACCGACTTCCTGAACATGCTGGATCGCAACCGATTGTCGACCAAGAAGGTCTCCAAGACCGAGTCGGTGCAAAGCCAGCTCAAGAAGCGGCTCTCCGACGACGACATCCACATCGGTCCGTCGGACTACGTGGCCTGGCAGAACGACAACAAGGTCGCCATGATCCGTCTGGAAGGTCGTGGCTGGGGCGATGTCCCCATGGACCTCGAGCTGCGCCTGTCCGTCGAGGACTCACCGAACTCCGCCGGCGTCGCCATCGACGCCATCCGGTGCGCCAGGCTGGCCCTGGACCGGGGGATCGGCGGCCCGCTGGAGGAGATCAGCGCGTACACGATGAAGCACCCGCCGGTCCAGTACGAGGACTCCCTGGCCCGCGACCTGGTCGAGCGGTTCATCAACGGCATGCCGGCCTACCACACGCGCCGGGCCGTCCGGAACTGGCTGCGCAACCGGGCCCCGCCGGCCCTCAAACCGGCCGGGCGGCGCCTGAGCGATGGGACCAAGGCCCGACGGTCATGACGTCGGGGTGCACCTGGCCGGGCCCCTTTTGAACCCCGAGCCCGTGACCCAGCCCAGGCCCCGGCCATGACGTCCAGGCAAGAACCGGTGACCTTCACCCCGGCCTCTGAGCCCTCCGGCGAGGGGGACCCGGAGGCCGAGGCCTTCCACGAGGGCCGCTGGCGCAAGCACAAGCTCATCGCCCTGGCCCTGGGGGCCCTTGGCGGCGGTCTGGCCTCCTGGGCGAACTCGACCTACGGGCTGCTCGTGGGCATCCCGGCGGCTGCCGTGGATGCCCGGCTCTTCTTCGTGGCCGTCGCGGTCCTGGTCGCGCCGATCGTCGAGGAGCACGTCAAGCTGATCAGCCTCGTGTTCATCCAGCACGAGGAGCAGGCCACCTACACGCCCCGGCGGTGGATGATGCTGGGCGCCTTC
>CAZBKU010000131.1:4744-8734 GCA_964492585.1 uncultured Thermoplasmatales archaeon
CGGTGCCGGGTTCGGCCTTGTCGAGGCGGCGTTCTACTGGCAAGCCCTGGCCGAGGCCTCGGTGGCCCTGGCCAACCTCAACCTGGCCACCCGGTTGCTCATGGGTGTGCCGTTCCACGCCCTGGTGGTCACCGCCACCGCCTACGGATACGGGGTGACCCGCCACCAGCGCAACCCATGGCCCCTGATCCGGGGCCTGGCCATCGCCATCCTGGCCCACGCCGCCATGAACACCCTGCAGAGCCTGCCGATCCTGGAGGCGGTCCTGTGACCCTGGAGGGCTCCCGGCTGGTGGGCCTCCTGTTGGTCTGGCTCGCCGTCGGCTTCGCGTTCCAAGCCGCGACCACCGGCCTCGGGGAGGATCTGGCCGAACAGGCCCTGCCCGAGGCCGAGACCGGACCCAGCCAGGGCCTGCTCGTGCCGCTTCTTGGTCTGGCCTCGGGCGTCACGGGAGTGACCGGCGCCATCCTCCTGCTCCGCGACCCGGGCCAGGGCCTGATGCCGGGCGTGGCCCTGGGCCGTGCCCAGACCCGCGATGAGCCCACCCGCTGCTACCGGTGCCGCAAGCCGTGGCCCAAGGGGGCCGATGCCTGCCCGAACTGCGGGGCCAAGCGGTTGCGAAGGTAGCATCGGATCCCCGAGCAGCCCCATCCCGCCGTTGTCGTGGCGGGGAATAAAGGCGACCCGACGAACATGCGGACCGAGGCAAGCGTTCCCGCAGGGCTGGCCTGCCAGCTTCAGTGTGAGGTGGCTCGGGGCCCGAAGCAGGCGATGCAGCGCATCGTCGATGCAGGGCGACACCGCCAGGTCGCGCTGAGGGGCGCTTGCCGACGGGGAGCATCGGAGGAGGGTCGCCTTTACTCCCTGAGGATCTCCTGGCTCCCGCAGGCCTTGCAGGTCACCCGGACCGGGCGCTTGGGTGGGACCTTGTACCTCTTGCCGCACTCCCCGCAGGCCCACACGGTGAACGCCGGGGTGTCCTCCTCGTCCTCGGCGTCCCCCTCCATGCCCGCGCTGCTCCCGGGCGTGGGCATCTGGGCTTGCGAGGCAGAGGGCTTGGGGTCTGGGGGCTGTTGGGCGATCTCGATGAGCTCGTCCTCGTAGGCCCACTGGCCGGCCAGGTGGTCGTTGGGATCCGTGTAGATCCAGTACCAGAAGACGAACGTGGCACCCAGGCCCACCAGGTCCAGCGGGGTCGAGGCGAACTCCGGCAGGCCCAAGGTCGTGGCCAACACGCTGCCGACCAGGGGAAGGAGGACGACCAAGCCGATGTACAGGCCGAACGAGCGTTCCTCGATCGGGGAGATGGGAGGTAGGGGACCGTCGTCCCCGTCGGGCTCGGCGGGCTTTGGCGCCTGCTCGGGTCCGGCCAGCTGGTCGCCGGCGTCGGGCTCGTGCTCGTCGGCCAGATCCAGCTCGCTCGGAGCGGCGACCTCGTCCGTGTCATCGTCGGGACCGTCGAGCATGTCGGCCTTGGCCATGGCCTCGTTGGCATGCCGGGTGAACCGGGCCTGGCGCCGGGTGTGACGAGGCAGGTCCTTCATCAGGAACCAGAGGACGTAGTAGAACCAGAGACCGAAGGTCAAGAACGAGATCAGGATGTGCAGGCCGGCCGACCGTTCGTTCTCCTCGAGCAGGGCCTCGTTGTGCAGGCGTTCCATGGCCACGACGTGCTCGTGGACCTCGTCGTCGTCGCCGCCGGCCTCCCGGCACATCTCGATGGTCCCCTGCCGGAGCAGACGGTCCCGTCCGAGGTGCTCGTTGCGGCGCTTGATCAGCTTGTAGACCCCGATCACGCCGATGACCACGGCGGCCAAGAAGGCGGCCAGGAACACCCCCACGGCACCCAGGAGGACGCCGAGGTTCTGCTCGGCCCACTGCTCGAAGGCCGCTTCGGTGGCCTCGGCCCCACCTGGGGGGACCCCGGCGATCGCGACCGCCAACCCGACAGCCAGGATGGCACCCACGATGAAGAGCACGAACGGTAGCACGAAGTAGAGCGGGTAAGAGGGGCGCGTGTCGGTCTCACCGCGCATCTCCACAGCCTGCAGGATGGAGGTCGATCCGGCCCGAGAGGGAGGCATGACAGCGAGCCGGGAAACGCGAAGGGCTTCTTATCCGTTGTGAATACGGGGACCCCGCCGCTAGGCGTCCAGGCCGACCGGACGCGACAGCGCCCTGCTCCCCCCGTCGACGAACCGGAGCAACCGGTCGCCCCCTTCGGAGAGGCCGATGCGTCCTGTGACCGCGATGGCTTCGGGAGCCACCGGTCCCCCGGCGGCTAGATGGAGGCCGGCGTCTGTCAGGTCCACGCCGTCGTGGGCCCTGCGCGTGATGCCTAGGGCCTTGGCCAGCTTGCCTGGACCGGCCAGGAGGTCGTCTGCGGGGTCCGGGAAGCCTTGGACCGGTTCGGCGGCCCGGATCAGCACGGCGCCGACGGCCTCGGGCTCGTGGGCGACGACGTTGAGCATGTCGTGGATGCCGTAGCAGATGTAGACGTAGGCCAGCCCGGGTCGATCCCAGAGGGCTCCTGCCTGGGTGTGCCGGCCGCGTGTCGCGTGGCTGCCGGGATCCTCGGGGCCCAGGTAGGCCTCGGTCTCGACGATCCGGGCCACCCTTGGCTGGTCTGGGGTGGGCTCCCCGCCGGCCCAGGTCCCCAGCGGGCTGACGACCAGCCGACCCAGGAGGTCCCGGGCGACCTGCGGCGTCTGGCGGGCGAAGAAGCCCTCATCGAGCCGGGTACGATCCACGAGCTCGGAGGAGCGCCTGTGAGCACTTAGCCCTTGGCCGCGGCACCGACGGGGAGCGATGGGTTCAAGCCACCTGCCGCGTGATGCGGGTCCATGGGCTTCTTCGGCCGCATCTCGCGTGGTTGGTCGCTGACCAAGGCCAGCTTCGGCGTCCTCAAGAAGGACAAGGAGATCCTCTTCCTGCCGGTGCTCAGCTTCCTGGCCCTTGTGGGCTTCCTGACCTTCTGGTTCGGCGTGGGCTGGATGACCCTTGGCGTCCCGGCCGGTGGAGGGCTCGAGATCCTCCACTACGTCCTCTTGTTCCTGGTCTACGTCTCGATGGCCTTCGTGGGGACGTTCTTCCTAGCCGCCACCATCGAGATGGCCACCATCCGCCTCGGTGGCGGGGATCCCACGGTCAAGGATGGCCTGGCCAAGGCCTGGGAGAAGAAAGGCAAGCTGCTCCAGTGGGCCGTGATCACCGCCACCGTCGGCATCATCCTGCGGGCCCTTCGGGAGCGGGCCGGGGCCCTTGGCCAGATCGTGGTGGGCCTGGCCGAGCTTGGGTGGGCCATCGCGACCTACTTCGCGGTCCCGATCCTCGTCTACCGGGACATCGGGCCCATCGATGCGATCAAGGAGAGCGCCAAGACCGTCAAGGGCACCTGGGGCGAGGCGGCCACCGGCGTGGTCAGCACGGGCATCATCTTCTTCCTGCTGGGCTTGCTCGGCCTGATCCCGATCGCGATCGGGATCGCTGTGGGTATCCCCATGGTGTTCCTCGCCGGGGTCGCCCTGGCTGTGGCCTACTGGGTCGTCCTGGCGGCCGGCAAGAGCGCCATCGACGGGATCCTGGTCGGCGCCCTCTACCGCTTCGCTCAGACCGGCCAGATGCCCATGGGGTTCGAGGAGGCCAAGCCCGAGGCCGCCCGGACCTGACCGTCGCGCTCTGAAGGCTCCTCGACGTCAGGGCGAGCAAGGCGGTTCCCCTCCCAGGCCTCATACCAAAGCGATAAAGAGCGGTCCCGCTTACGGCCTGCCGTGCCCCGGTGCCACGCCTGCGGGAAGGACATCGAGATGCCGTACCGGTGCAGCTACTGCGGGAACCCGCACTGCGACGACCACCGGCTTCCCGAGGCCCACATGTGTCCGGAGAAGCACCAGGCCGACGCCGCCCGTCGCCAACGAGAGCTGACCGGCGATCCCGGCATCGAGATCCAGAACAAGCCCCGGGGCGGCGGCCAGACGGTCCGGGGCTCGG
>CAZBKU010000132.1:0-8729 GCA_964492585.1 uncultured Thermoplasmatales archaeon
GGAAGCGGTCGAGAAGCGCCTTCCAAGGGGGTGGGACCTCGTGGAACTCCAGCTGGATGACCCGCGGGTCGAACCCAGGCGGGTCGCGCAGCTGGAACTCGCCGTGGTGGGACAGCCATCGGAGGGTCGGCTCCTTGCGCGGCCCGCTGCTCCAGACAAGCAAGCGGCACGCGTCGGCCGTGGGGTAGAAGCGTAGATGCGTGGTGGCCGCCGGCGGCTCGAACCCGAGCTGCTGGCTGGGCACCTCGAACCGTGCCCCGATCGGAGCGTTCGATGACGTCGCTGCAGACCCGGTCGGGTTGTCGGTGGATGCCTGGTTCATAGGACCTACCCCCGCACTTCCTTGGCTAGGCTCAGGCTATTTACTCGGAGGCTGGCGGACCCGGAGGAACGCTTATATCACAGGTCCTTGCCCGGGGGGTTAACCCTCGCGGCCCTCCCGGATGAAGAGCTGGTTCTGGGTCGCTAGAGCGGTCATCGGTGCTTCCGGGGAGGTCGAGATGGCGTCCAGGAAGCCGTCCACGAGCCGGGCTTCTGTCCGGCGGAGGAGCTCGGAGAGCGCCGCGGGGCTTGCCTCGAGCTCGTCGGCGAGATCCCGGAGGCTGATCTGGCGGGGCACGTCGTAGTACCCCCTGGCCGAGGCCTGCATCAGGACCTCCAGCTGGCGCCCAGTAAGGGTCTCGGCCGTGGGATCTCTCTCAACCGGGGCGATCGATCGGACGCGAGCCTCGGCATCTGGGGCGGAGAGCTCCTCCACCAAGGCCTGCAGCCGGGGACGGGCACCGCGGAGGGCCATCCGTGCGGTCCCATCGGGCTCGAGGATCAGCTGCTCCAGGTGGAGATCCTCCTCGAGCTGGGACAGCCCAGGGGGCAAGCGGTCCATCTCGACGGCCAGGGCAGCGCCGCGGATCGTGGTCTCCTCGGCGCCAGGCAGATCGGGATGGCCATCGAGCCAACCCTGCAAGGTCCCTGGGGGCCCCTCGTCCGAGAGGAGGATCAAGGACCACCCCTCGGGTCGCGGAAGCAACCGTAGGGCCGTCACGGAGGGAGGAGGGCGCAGCTCGAGCAACCGGCACGGCAGCTCGAGACGGGCGCGCACGGCCTGGCCGGGGGATGGCTGGGCGCTAGGCCCGGGGGATGGGGTCATGGTCCGATCCTCGCCTGGGAGCTGGCAGGTCGAAGAGACCTATGCCACGTTGTGACATAGTTCCTCGGTCAGGCCGATCGGGCCAGGGACGACCGGCGGGAGGTCGCGGGGAGAGGATAGGGCTATCAAGCCCGCCGGCCATACCATCTACGATGGTGGCAAGCCAGCCCCAGGAGACGATCGACAGGGCCGAGTTGGAGGCAGCGCTCAAGGCGCTCTCGTTCTCCAACCGGCTCGAGTTGATCGAGCTTCTCCGGGAACCCCGGACCCTGGACGAGATCCACCTCACGCCGTCGGAGACCCACGCTGGTCAGAGCCCCGAGCGGTCGTTGACCCGCCAGGCGGTGCGCCACCATCTCGACAAGCTGGCCGAGGTCGGCGTGATCCGGCTGGACAAACGCAAAGGCGGGGATGGCCGGATCCGGACCGAGTACGTGCTCGATGAGGCCGGTTTCTATGCTATCCTCCAGAAGCTCCAGGGTCTGGCCGCCGCCGGGACCCGCGTCCCGCTGGATCCCTACAAGACCGAGGCGGCCGAACGGGAGCAGACCGGTCCCTGGCCCCAGGGCCCCAAGCTGGTGCAGGTCCACGGCGGACGGCAAGGCGCCATCCACCGGCTGGCCGGGCTGGAACCCGGTGCCGAGCGCGGATGGATCCTGGGACGATCCCCGGACGCCGACATCCCCCTCCAGCACGATCCCTACATCTCCGCCAAGGACACCGAGATCCTGCGGAGCCAGGGCGGGGGTTTCGAGGTCCTCGACCTCCGTACCTCCACCAACCAGACCCGGGTGAACGGCGCCAAGCTACCTCTCGGCGGTCGTCGGGACCTGGAGCACGGCGATGTCCTGCAGATCGGGACCACGATGCTCCTCTTCCACGCCCGCTAGCCCCCAAACATTTGTTTGGTCGACGTAACCGGTCCATGACGCTCCTCAAGTACGGCTTGTGGGCTGGTTGAGCGACGCCCGGCGGGTCCTGGTGAGGCCTCGGTCTACGGCTGCCTCATCCCCCCTCCCCCCTCCCCCCCAAGCCCGTCGATCGGGCTCCTCCCGAAACGGGGACCGTAGGTTGTCGTCCCCTCCGTCACGATCGCAGGCCCCGGGGTCCGCTGGGTCGTCACTCCTCCGAACGTTCTCTTGGGTCGGGCCATCGCTGCAGCTTGGCCGCTCGAGGAGAACCTTCACGAAAAGCACAGATGGGCGGGAGCGAGCCAAGCCCGGCGCCGGCAAGCCGTCGTCCTCTGGCCCCCGGGTTAGGCTCTCCGTTGACGCCGTCCTCCGGCCGTCTCCGGTTCGGTGGCCAGGGGAAGCGCTTGCATCAGGTCCTCAGCCATCTCGCGGGCTGAGCTGTACCGGGCCTGGGGGTCCTTGGCAAGGGCCGTCTCCCAGACCTGGCGAAGCTCCTCGGAGACCTCGGTCTGCGGCGGCCGGGGGTCCTGGGTCAGGATCCGATCGGCCAGTCCGGGACGGTCGGGGGCCCCCGGGCCAAGGTAGTGGCTCCCGTCGACCGCTTCGTAGAGGATCGCGCCGGCCCCGTAGATATCGCTACCTGGATCCGGGGGGAGACCGCGCAGGATCTCCGGCGCCATGTAGGCCGGGGTCCCGGCCCGGTCCGGTGGTTGCTCTTCGAGGACCAGGGTCGACCCAGGCTGCCATGGGAAGGCCAAGCCAAGGTCGGCCACCTTGGCGACCCCGTCGGCGGTGAGCAGGACGTTGCTCGGTTCCAGGTCCCGGTGGAGGATGCCGTGGTCGTGGAGGTGGGCTAGCCCGCTGAGGATGTCACCGACGATGCGCACGGCCTCCCGGGGATCGATGGGCGGACCGTCCCGGAGCCTGTGGCGTAGGTTGCCCCCGCTGAGGTGCTCCATCACCAGGTAGGGGCCGCCGGTCGCGTACCCGAACCCGTAGATATCGACGACGTTGGGGTGCTCGATCTCGGCGGTCACACGCGCCTCGTGGAGGAACCGACGGAGCACCCCCTCGCGTCCGGGGCCGGTCGCCCGGACCTGCTTGACGACCACCTGGCGATCCAGCAGCCGATCCCAGGCCAGCCAGACGGTCGCCTGGGAGCTCTGATCGAGGGCTTGCTCGATCCTGTAGCGGTCGGCCAAGACGGTCCCAGGTGCCGGCTCGGGATCGGGGTCCTGGCCTCCCAGCAGGCCCATGAGGAGGCCGTGCTCCTCGGGGGAGACACCCAGCCGCTCTCTCAGGCCGGCCAGCTCCCTCTTCGGATCGCCGGGTCCGGCTGTGGCTCTGGCTAGAGCAGCCTCGTAGATCTCCAGGTTCTGCCGGACGCTGGTCCCAGAGGCCTCCTGGGTCCCTAGCGGTTGGAGCACGCCCTGGATCACCCCGGGACGATGGACGACCGCCAGGGCGACCCCGCCGAGGATCAGGCCCTGGACCAGGATGGCCGAGAGGGTCTGGCTCCCGGTCAACCCGGCCAACAGTTGCTGGGTCGTGATCAGCACGCCAAGCACCACGGCCACCAGCCCCCCGGCGGCTACGGTCCGAGCCACGCCTCGTTCGAGCCCGAAGACCTCGAAGCGGAGGATCCCGTAGACGAGCAGCGCGACGGCGCCCAAGCGCCAGATCCCCAGGGTGAGGATCTGGGGTAGCGCCGGGTTGGACAAAGAGAGCCCGGAGAGGAGACCGAAGCCCAGCGGGGTGGCGATCGCGAAGGCCACGATCCCCGCCCTCCGTCGGCGGGAGAGGTCGGGGTCCCGCGCCAGCCGCCAGGCGGTCCACGCCACCACGGCCAGCCCGGCCGCCACGCTCCCCGCAACGGCCAGGGTGAGAGGGTCGAGGGCTCGGGAGTTGGCTGCCTCGACCAGCCCGAGGACGAAGAAGAGGTTCTCGCCCGACTCGAACGCGATGTAGAGGGTGAACGCCAAGACCACGTACAGCACGCGTCGGCGCTCGATGGTATGCTGGGCCTTCCGGTACCGGACGGCCAGGAACCCGATGGTTGCCAGGATGGTGCCGAAGAACAACACCGCGAAGAGCGGGTACAGAGGGCCCCAGATCGAGGCCGACCGTGCGCCCTCACCGGTGAACCCCTGGTGCAGGAGCCCGGGGTCGATCACGAACACTGCGCCGCCGATCAGCGCTGGAATCACCAGGCCAGGGGTGATCGCCGGGTGGGTCAAGGGGGACCGCTCGACGGTCGGGTAGGTCAACGTGAAGTGGGCCAGGGGGAGGTAGGCCAGCGCCAGGGCGGCCACATGGAGCAGGATCAGACGGCGGGCAACCCCTTGGTGGCCAAGGTCCAGAGCCCACGCAGCTCCGTTCCCCAGGATGATCATGCTGCCCCACAGGGCCAAGAAGATCCCGAAGGACGTGAGGTAGCGCCGTCTGGGACGGGCCGAGAGCAAGAGTCCTCCAAGCCCCAGGATCGCCAGGCCCGAGACGGCCTGGCCGATGTAGGCGACCCGGAACGGGTCCACCATGGTGATCGGACCTTGACCACGCTGCTGTCTCTTAGTCTATCCCCAAAAGAGAGACCCTGACCCCGGGCGGCCAAGCCCGGGGCAGGGCTGGTCCGTGCTCAAGTGGTTCGATCACGCCGGACGCGCGTGGTCACAAGCGCGACCAGGCTCGCCAACGCCATCGCCACAAGGCCCCACGTCGCCTGGTCGGGGCCAGCATCGTCGACCCCGGAGACCTCCTCCTGCCCCAGACCCGAGGACCCGGAGCAGTAGGGCTGGCACGGTTGGGCGGCTGCCCCCAGCGACACGGCGATCAAGGTCACCAGGATCGCCAGGGGTCGTCTGGCACGTCGCATGGGTTCCCACCCGGGCCGCGTCCCGTCGGAGCCCGACCATAACCCTTGCCCAAGGTCCCCTACCGAAAGATCCTCTCGATCCCTCCTGGCCCTTGATACGTCGCCAGATGGCCGGCCCCGTCCCCCCGGCCCCAAACGTTTTTCCCAGCCCCCCAGCATGCCGGCGCTCGTGAGGTCACGACCCCTCCTTGCCGGTCTGCTGATCCTCGTCCTAGCCGCCCTGGCGATCCCGGCGGCAGGCCAGGTCTTCGTGGACGCCAGCCAGCCGGTCATCGAGCTCCGGCCTGGCCAGACCTCCACGTTCAATGTCACCCTCACCAACCCCACCGACCGGGGCTACTTCGTCTCGGCCACCCCCTCGGGCAACCTCTCGGGCTCCACCGAGCTGGACCCGCGACGCTTCCCCTTGACCGCCCAGGGCAACGCCTCGACCGACGTTGCGGTCAGCCTCCCTGAGGATAGCCCCTTCGAGGAGGGGGACCTGCGGTTGCGGTTCACCATCATCGACCGGCAGAGCGGTGAGCCGATCGAGCAGACGATCCGGGTCCACCTCACCGTCGAACGCGCACCCCTCCTCCTAGGCATCTTCGACAACCCCCTCCCCCCGACGTTCCAGGACGGCTGGGGCATGTTCGCCGCCGAGCTTGCCGCTTGGCTTCTGATCGCGGGGATGGCCGCCAGCCTCCTCGGGGTCCTGATCCACCGGGCCATCAGCAACGCCGAGCTGTTCGTCCAGGACGAGATGGCGGCCATGGTCAAGGCCCCGGTCTTCTACCTCATCACGGTCCTGGGCCTCAACTTCTCCTGGCGCCTGGTGCCCGTGTCGCCGGTGATCGAGGTCATCGACAGCCTGCTCAACGCCGTGGCCGTCGTCGTGGCAGGCGTCCTGGCGTACCGGGCCACCGGGGCCGGCCTCTACTACTACGGTCAGAACATCGCTGGGAAGACCGAGACCAAGGTCGACGATGTGCTCATCCCGGTCCTGGAGAAGCTCAGCGCTGCGGTCATCATCGGTCTGGCCGCCTTCTACACCTTCCAGATCCTCGGCGTCGACCTCTCCTTCTTGGTGGCCGGTGGTATCGTGGCCGGCCTGGTGATCTCCATGGCCGCCCAGGATACGCTCTCCAACTTCTTCTCCGGCATCTACCTGCTCATCGACCGACCGTTCCGCGAGGGGGACGACATCGAGCTCGAGAGCGGGGAGGTCTGCCGGGTCGACGACGTCGGCATGCGGTCGTGCCGCCTCTACCACTACCGCAACCACCAACAGGTCATCGTCCCCAACAACGACCTGGCCACCAAGCGCGTGGTCAACCTCAGCTATCCCGACGACTACTACCGGATCGTCATACCGGTCGGGGTGGCCTACGACACCGATGTCCAGCACGCCCGCGATGTCCTCTACCGGGTGGCCATGGACCGCGAGGAGGTCCAGAAGGGCCGCAACACCTCTCCGCGCGTGTTCGTCAAAGAGTTCGGCGACTCGGCCATCGTCATGGAACTCCGGGCGTTCGTCACAGGGCCTCGGGAACGCAACCCGGTGCGTACCGAGTTGATCCAGGCGATCAAGGAGACCTTCGACGAGGAGAGCATCGAGATCCCCTTCCCGCAGCGGGTCCTGTGGATCCAGGGCGACGGGGAGGCCAAGCCTCCCGAACAGATCGAGACCCTGGCCGAGGTCGACGACGACGGCGCCCCGTCGTGACAGGTCCCGCGGCGGGCAGCGTCGGTCCCAGATCCTCGGGACAGGCGTCCCAGGGAGACAGGAAACCGTCTTGTAGGAAGCCGAAGAACGTGGTACCGTGGAAGACCCTCTCACCCGGGTAGACGACGGCCTCCTGTTGCAGGTCGAGGTCGTCCCTGGTGCCCCCGAGGATCGCTTCCCTGCGGGGTTCAACCCCTGGCGGGGGCGGGTCAAGGCCAAGGTCAAGGCCCAGGCTCAGGAAGGCCAGGCCAACGAGGCTCTCTGCACCCTGGTGGCCGAGCATCTGGACCTGGGGACCGGTGCTGTGACCATCGCTCGGGGCCACACCAGCCGGCAGAAGACCCTCCACCTCGCCGGGGCCCGAGAGCCCGACCTCCGCGAGCGGTTGCGAGGTGTGCTGGAGGCGTGAGAGCCAAGGAACGTCTGGAGAAGCTCGAGGAGCTCCTCGAGCGCTTGTCCATGGACAACGCGAACACGCCCATCCTCGTCGAGGGCAAGCGGGACCGCCAAGCCCTCGAGCAGCTGGGTTGCCGAGGTCGGATCGTGCTGGTCAACGACGGCGAGTCTCTCTTGGGCACCGCCGACCGGTTGGGCCCCCGCCACGAGCGGATCATCCTGCTGGCCGACTGGGACCGGACCGGCGGCACCATCAACCGTCGGATGAAGGAGATGCTCGAGGCCCACGCTGTGACCTGCGATGGGTCCTACCGTCGAGAGCTGGCCCACCTTGCGACCAAGGGCACCCGGACGGTCGAGGGGTTGTCCGCCTTCCTCCAGGATCTCAGGGGCCGGGCTGGGCTCCCACCCGGCCTCTGACCGGCTCTGAGCCAGGCCCCGTGAGCCTTGCCCTAGTTCCCTTTCTCCAGATCTCCCCCCGACCCATCTGGAGGAAGGCCCATGGGTACAGCTGACCGGCGGGAGAGACTCTCCACCTCGACCTTGGCCCAACCGGAGGCCTGGTGGGGGGTGGCCCACACAGAGGCGTGTACCATGACTGGCATGAACCTGCACGTGGACACGTCCGATAAGGACCTCGACGACACCAAGCAGCTCAAGGCCAAGCTCCCCATCCGGCAGCACCTCCAGCTCCATCAGATCAAGATCCTGGAGGGCCAGAACCTCTCGGAGACCGTCCGCAAGGCGCTGGATGACTACTTCGAGCGTCTCGAAGAGAGCTAGGCCGTCAGCCAGGCCGGCGATACGGCTACCGGGCCCTGATATCGGCCCTTCGGGGCGCTCGCGACCGGGTCAGGAGGGTCTCCCCTGGCCCGGTAACCTTTATGAATGGGCCGGCTTTCTGCATCCTGTCCACAGGAACCGTGGCTCGTGCGCGACCGACGCGCCGGGGCCAGCGCTCCACGCTCACGCATCACAAAGACATCATCCAGGTTCCGGGGGCCAAACGAGGTCCCCACCTACCTGCGCCTCCTCACCATGGTGACGGAGGCCTCGGAGGGCCGGTTCCGGACGTCGCCCGGGTCGGGCCCGCGCTCCTGTCGGATGCTTCGAAGGAGACCATCACATGGACCTTGACCCTACCACGACCAAGTACGAGATCACGGCGGAGATGACCGCCGAAGGCGTCGTCGAGAAACCCGACGTCATCGGTGCCATCTTCGGCCAAACCGAGGGCCTGCTCGGCGAAGAGCTAGACCTGCGAGACCTCCAGAAGTCCGGCCGCATCGGCCGCATCGAGGTCGAAGCCAACTCCGAGGGCGGCAAGACCACGGGCAAGATCACCTTGCCCTCCAGCCTGGACAAGGTCGAGACCGCGATCCTGGCCGCTGCCCTGGAGAGCATCGACCGGATCGGTCCCTGCAAGGCCACCGTCGAGGTCGAGACCATCGAGGACGTCCGCGTCTCCAAGCGCGACCAGGTCATGGGTCGGGCCAAGGAGCTCTTGCAGAAGATGTCGACCGAGACCAAGGACGCCTCCGGCGAGCTGATCGAGGAGGTCAAGGAGTCGGTCCGCATCGAGGAGTTGGTCTCCTACGGCAGCGAGCGCCTCCCGGCCGGACCCACCGTCTCCAGCTCCGATGCCATCCTGGTCGTCGAGGGCCGCAACGACGTCGCCAACCTCCTGCGCAACGGCAT
>CAZBKU010000133.1:0-8644 GCA_964492585.1 uncultured Thermoplasmatales archaeon
AGGTCGGGCTCGAGGACCTCGAGCATCGCTACCCGGCCGAGATCAGCGGTGGCGAGGCCCAGCGGGCCAGCGTGGCCCGCGCCTTCGCCAAACAGCCCCGGCTCTTGCTGGCCGACGAACCGACCGCCGCCCTGGACCGCGAGACCGCCGAGCTCGTCGCCGAGGTCTTCTCCCGGTACGTCCAGGGGACCGGCGCCCCCCGGGGCTGCCTGGTGGTCACCCACGATGACATCATGGCCGCCCACGCCGCCAGGACCTACGACCTCAGGGACGGGGTCATGACGGAGAGGGATTGACCCGATGAGCCTGCTGCTCCGCTCGGCGGCCCGCGTGTGGACCAAGCGGCCAGCCGGGCCCCTGCTCATCGCCTTAGGGATCCTGGTCGCCGGCCTGCTGGCCACCAGCACGGACCTTGCCCTACAGAGCGCTGAACTGGCCCAGGAGGAGACCGACCGGCAGATCCTCGGCCAGGTCATGGGCCAGATCCACACCCCCGGCGGGTACACGATCCCCACCGAGGAGCTCGCATCGGTCCAGGATCAGGTCGCCCAAGCACGCGGCGGCCCAGCCGAGCGGTACGCGCCGCTCTTCCTGGAACGCGACGCCCTGGTCACCACAGGGGACACCACGACGGCCGCCTGGACCGTGCTCGGCCTCCCACCGGCCACCCTCCAAGCCCTCGACCTGCCGGTCCCAGGCCAGGGTCAGGCCCTGGTCGACCCCGGCGATCGCCAGCTGGCCGGCCAGGACCTCCAGGTCCGCATCCAGCAGGCCCCCGACGAAGACGTCCGGCTCCCAGACAGCCGCCAGGGCCAGCTCGTCCGCACCGTCCAGGTCGGCGACCAGTACGTCCACGACGACGGCGACCGGTACGAGTTCAGCACCGACGTGACCGAGGGCGCCAAGCGCCTGGTCCTCTTCCTCTCCACCGCCGGCAACGACACCGACTTCGACCTCGAGACCGTCTCACCCTCGGGGACCACCCGCCTGGACGACGGCGGGACCCCAGCCCAGCCCGAGATGCCCCGGATCGTCGTCCAGGACCCCGAGGACGGGAACTGGACGATCCGCGTCCACGCCAAGCTGGCCGACAACGTCGCCTTCCGGCTGGAGATCGTCCAGGTCTTCGATGCCCGGGACGCCCAGGCCCTCGGCCGCCTGCTCCAGGGCCAGGGCTTCCGGGCCATCGGCGCCCAACTGGGCCTCACCGACCAAGCCCGCCTGGACCTGACCGCCCAGCCCACCGACCTCTTGGTCCTGGGTCCCGGCAGCACCGGCCTCGTCGTGCTCCCCCTGCCGGCCATGCAGCAGGCCCTGGCCCTCGGCGCCCGGGCCCCCGGCGTGCTCGTCTTGGCCCAGCCCGGCGTGGACGTCCTCGACGGCTTGCCTGCCGAGCAAGCCCAAGCGCTCGAGAGGATCGTCGAGCAGGCCCAGCCCGCCAGCAGCCAGGACCGCTTCGACCCGCTGCGGGGTCTGACCTACGAGCCCGAGGCCGACCGCCGCGAGCGCGAGCGTGAAGCCCGGCTGGCGGCTACCGAGGACCTGCTCCTGGTGGTCCTCCCTGCCGGCGTCATCGCCGGGCTCCTGCTGGCCACGTGGGCCGCCGGTCTGCACACCCGCCGCCTCCAAGGTGAGCTCCAGGTGCTGGCTGGCCTGGGTCAATCCCGTCGGACGAGCTGGACCCTGATCCTGCTCCACCTGGGTCCACCCTTCCTGGTCGGTCTGGTCGCTGCCCTGCTGCTAGCCCCCCTGGTGGGCCTGGCCATCGCCCGGGGCATCGGCCTGTCGACCACACCGGTGCTCTTCGGTAGCCCGGGGGCCTTGGCGATCCCGCTCTTCGCGATCCTCCCGGTGGGCTTGACCGCCTGGCTGACGCTGCATCACCCCATCGAGGGCCAGGACCCTCGAAGCGCCACCCAACCGGTCCGGCAGCGCACCCGGGCCATCGTGGCCGGGGCAGCCATCGTGTTGACAGCGCTCCTGGTCGCCCTGGTCACCCTGGTCGACCTCGACCCGACCACCGGCTTCCTGCTGGCCGCCGGGGCCGGGGCCACCGGTGCCATCGCCGTGCCCTGGGCTCCGCTCCTCGAGCCCCTCTTGGCCAAGGCCAGCACCGTCCGGGTCTCCCATCTGGGCCTCTTCCGAACCCGCTCCAGCCACGCCTACCTGGCCCTGGCCGCGGCCACCACCGTGCTCGTCCTGGCCGCCCTGCTCTCCGGCTTGGCCTTGTCCCAGGCCGCCACCCCCGATACCGAGGTCGAGGCCGGCGGCTACGAGGTCATTGCGACCACGCCCCGGTTCACCGGCTCCCTTGGCGAGCTCTTGCCCGAGGACCAACAGCTGGCCGACAAGGGCACCGAGCTGTTACGCCAGACCCAGGGCCTGGAACCGATGATGCTGGTCACCGGCACCGGCATCCACTCGGCTGACACCGGGGGCCTGCAGACGATCTACGGGCTGGACAGCTCCTTCGCCCAACGCCACCAGCACCTGGTCACGCCTCTCCCCGGGGGATCCGGCCAGCCGTTCCGGACCGTGGCCACCAGCGAGGACACGGCGGTGGTCTCCCGCTCGGTCTGGCAGGCCCTAGACGACGATCAGATCTTCATCGAGGGTCCCCAAGGCCGGCTGTCCTACCAGGTGGTCGGGGTCGTCGAGACCCGGCTTTTGGAGGGCGTCTACATCAGCAAAGACGCCCTGCCGGTCCACTTCAACCAGATCGCCGGCCAGCAACGGATCCTCTTGCCGCCGAGCATCGACGCCGATGCCTACGCCGAGGACCTCCAGGACGTCTTCAAGGACCAGGGCCTGGCTGCCCGCTCCAGCCAGGCCATGGTCGACGACCAGCTCGAGGGCCAGATGCGGGCCGGCAACACCCTGGCCGCCATGGCCGCCCTGGGCCTGGCCACCCTGGTCCTCATCGTCGTCCTGCTGGGCCTGAGAGCCCGGGCCGAGCGACGTTCCACCGACGCCGTCTTCGTCGCCCTCGGCGCCCGCCGGCGCGACATCGCCGCCGGTATCGCCACCGAGACCCTGGCCCCCCTGCTCGTCGGCCTGCTGCTCGGCGCCATAGCCTTGGTACCCGTGGCCGGCCAGTTCGACCAGATCCAGGGTCTGGCGTTCCCCTTGCTGCCGATCGATCAGAGCGCGCTGATCCTGGCGACCCTGGCCACCGTCGCCGGGGTCCTGGTGCTGGGGACCCTGGTCTCGGCGCTCATCGGGTTCCAGGCGGTGCGCGGCTTGGACCAGAAGGCCCTGCGGGAGCTGGGGTGACAAGGGACGAGGCCACGGAGGTCAGGGCTCGTCGTCATCGGAGCGGCCGCCCGGCGGCAACGCCAGGATGATGGCGATGGCCACGGCCGAGAGCTCCACGATGCGCGGCATCCCGGCGATGCCCTTCTGGCCGTCGGCCTGGGCCCCCTCCTCGGGATGGGCCAGCGGGTCCCCTAGCACGATGGCGGCCACGGAGATCGCCAGCAGGATCGCGACAGCCGCCAGGCGCTTGGCGGTCAACCGGTCGGCAAGCCAACCCACATGCCCCTGTTGGTGGTCCACCTTCTTGGCCCTTGGCTTGAACCGCTACCGCCCTGGTCCCTCTGTGCTCCCTGTGCCATCCGGGGTTACTTCGGTCCGCTTGGCCGTTCAACAGCACCAGCAGAACGCCTAAGTGGGGTCTGGTCCACTCCCCGCCGATGGCACGACGGGCCCTTGTGTTGGCCCTGATGCTGGCCGGTCCCCTGCTCACCGGTTGCATCGGAGGCGACGAGGCACGCGATCTCGACCCCAAGCAGGCCACGCCCGGCGACCGGCTCCCGCCGGAGGCCTGGAAGGCCAACCTGACCGAGCCGATCTACGACGAGGTCACCAGCACCCTGCACGAGCTGACCGCTGAGGACGGCACCCGGTTGTCGCTGAGCTTGCACCTGCCCGCCGGCCTCGAGGACGGCCAGGCCGTGCCCACGCTCCTGCAGATCACCCCCTACCAGTCGTTCATCCAGCCGCACACCAGCACGGCGGCCACCGGCACCGACGGCCCGAGCACCAGCTGGCGGACCTACGTCGAGCGGGGGGCAGCCTACGTCGAGCTGGACGCCCGCGGCACCGGCGCCAGCCAGGGCTGCCTGGACTTCGGGGGTTCCCTGGATCGGGCCGATGCCCAGGTCGCCGTCGACTGGATCCGCGATCAGGGCTGGTCCAACGGGGTCGTGGTCACCGACGGCGTCAGCCATCCCGGCATGGGGTCGGTGGTGGCCCACACGGGCGCCCCCACCATCGACGGGGCCCTGGCGCACGCGCCTGTCGTCAGCTACTACAAGGACGAGTGGTACCAGGGCGCCAAGTTCGAGAACCAGTTCAACGGCCCGGCCTACCAGGCCGTCGAGCTCTCGCCCCCCGTGTACGACGATCCCGCCGCGATCGCCGCCCAAGCCGCCCCGTGCACCGGCCAGACCACCCTGGACTTCAGCAGGATCGAGGGCCCGTTCACCGACACCTGGGCCGACCGGGACCTCTCCCGCCACGTCGACGACGTCCAGGCGCCGCTCCTGCTCACCCAGGGCTTCGTCGACGTCAACGTCCACCCCGACCACGTCCAAGCTTACTGGGAGGCCCTGCCCGAGGAGTTCCCCAAACACATGATCCTGGGCTGGTGGTACCACGGCTGGCCCGACATGGACGGCCACCCCTCGCAAGACTTCGAGGACGTCCGTCACCGGTGGCTGGACACCACCCTCTTCTCCAAGGACAACGGCTTGGACGCCGAACCCCGGGTCCTGGTCGAGGACGACACCGGCACCTGGCACGAGAGCCACGGTTGGCCGATCGACGAGAGCCGGACGGTGACCCTGAACGCCACGCCCGAGGCCACCCTGATCGAGGCCATCGCCGACCAGGGGTCGATGAGCTACGTCACCGACCCCGAGGCCCAGCGTGGCGACTGGGGCGAGGCCAGGGTTCTCTTCGAGACCGAGCCCCTGGGGGCCGACAAGCTGGTCAACGGTGCCCCCGAGGTCGAGCTGGTGGCCTCCAGCACCCACGAGGCCACCAAGTGGGTCGCTTACCTGGTCGAGCTCACCGACGATGGCGAGATGCAGCGCATCAGCCACGGGTACGCCGACAGCCACACCTGGGGTAAGGAGGGCACCTGGCAAGCCATGGAGCCCGGCGAGACGTACACCTGGAGCATCGAGCTGATGCCGACCGCCGTGGTCGTCGAGGAGGGCCACAGGATCGGGCTCTTGATCGCCAGCCAGGACTCCGAGGAGGAGAGCCACCTCCGGGCCGGCACCGGCCAGGGGCACTGCTGGGACGACCACCGGGGCGGTTGCTACAGCCCGAGCGGGATCGTGCCTGCCGAGACCACCGGCCAAGCCGAGAACACCGTCCACACCGGGCCCGAGGGCACCAGCGTGACCCTGGCTTGGGTCGATCCAGGGATCACGGCCAAGCCACCATGGTGAGACACGCGGACCAGGGGACCACGGAGGCACGGAGGCACGGAAGCACGGAAGGGTCTCGCCGAGATCCTTGAGGAGGTCGCTCGACGACCCTCGCGGAGGTACACGGATCCGAGGTGACAGCGCGGGGCCGTGACTGTCGGAGATGTGGTTCTGAAGGACCATCCGCGTGGTCCCCGTGGCTCCGCGCCTCCGTGGTTCTACCCTTCAACAGCGGACCCACAACGTTCTTGCCCGTGACCCAGCCTGGCACCCTTGATGCGAGCCGACGGGCACAAGGCGCTCTTGCTGGCGGTGCTGATGCTGGCCACAGGCCTGGCCGGGTGCACCGGCGGCGACGGACCCGGCACCGATGGCGGCGATGGCAGCGACGACCAGGGTCCCCCGACCGCCGAGATCCCCCGCTGGGAGCTGGGCGATGCCTGGACGTACACCATCGACACCCACGGGTTCCCGGAGTCCGAGAGCACCTTGCTCTACTACGGGACCGACGAGGTCAACTGCGAGGAGGACGGCCAGAACTACTGCGTCGGAGCCACCGAGGAGGAACAGGCCCTGATCCACGCCCTGTTCAACGTCAACCCGCAGCTTGGCCGCATCCAGAAGGGCAACCTGGCCGTCTACGAGGACGGCGAGCCCCGGGCCATGTACGACTTCCCGCTCCAGGACGGCGACTCGTGGCAGACCAGGTTCTTCGTCAGCCAGCACGGTGGCACGCTCGCCGCCGAGGCTACCTACTCGGACAGCATCGAGACCGGCATCGGGGCCATGGAGGGCTTCGAGATCACGGCGACCAACCCCCAGGGCTTCGAGGTCGTCTACGACTACATCCCAGAGATCCAGTGGTTCTCCAAGCTCGTCGTCACCGACGAGGACGGCACCACCCTCCACGACCTGCGCCTGGCCGACTTCCAGCGGGGAGCCTCGGGGACCGGCTACTTCGTCCGCGGCGACGACCTGTCTGAGGAGACCTTCACCAACGAGAACTGCGGGTTCCCGACCGGCTGCACCCGCAGCGTGCTCGTCGACGGTGCGTCGGCCAAGGACGGCAAGTACGGCGGCTACGATCTCGTGGCCTACAACGTCCAGGTCAAGCTGTCCGACCCGGACAACGACCGAGCCCAGATCGAGATCCGGGACGGCGACGGTGAGACGGTCTACGAGCGCCAGTTCACGCTGGAGTCCCAGGAGGACGAGTTCCGGTTCGAGACCGTCCGGGACTTCGCCCCCGGCCAGTGGGAGATCCAGGTCAGCGTCACCGGTGGTGCCGAGGCCCAGGTCCGCCTGGCCGGCGCCTGGAGCTACAGCGGATCGGTCTGAGGCGCTTTCGCAACACCTGCAGGCTGCTCATATACCCCGAACCCGATGGGAACTAGGAGGCGACCCATGCGGCTGCTACCCACTCTCCTCGCGCTCGCACTGATCACCGCCCCTCCGTTGGCAGGCTGCCTCGGCGAGGACGCACCCCCACCCCCGCCACCTGCCACGAACCAGACCGCTGAGCCCAGGGTGGCGACGTTCCAACTGGCCTGTCCCCCAGGAGAGACGACCGAACGGATCGAGGGCGTGTGCGTGGGCACGATCGCAGATCCCACCGAATCGTACCAGGAGGTCGTGGCCGCATCGGACCCCGGCAACGGCACCGTCGCCATCGCAGCTATCGGTGTCCAGGCACCCCCGGCCAACACCCAGGGTCCGGCCGAGTCCCGCATCGTGGTCTTCACGAGCGATGATGGCGGCGGATCGTGGCAGCGGGCCGCGACCGTTCCCTCGCCGATGGCGGTCTCGGCCCAGGGCATGTTCGACCCATCGCTGGCTTACCGGGGCGACCGGTTGCACCTGAACGCCATGTGGACGCCACACCCGGGATCGGCCGACGAGCCGACGCGGATCCGGGATCCCGAGATGTACCACGTGGCCTCCAAGGACCCAGCCGAGGGTTGGGGGTCGCCGACCCTCATCACCGAGGACAGGGACAACGACCGGGGATGGATCACCACCGGGCCCGCCGGTACGACGTTCATCGCGTGGAAGAACTACGGCGACAGTTCGACCGAGCTGGCCTGGAAGCTGGCCGGTCAGGATGCCTGGCAACGCCAAGAGCCCGAACGGACCGTGACCGGGTGCGGCGAGCACACGCCCGTGGTCGTGCTCAACGGGACGCCGTACCTCGGATGCGTGGCTGAGGGCGACGGCCAGGGCATGCCCCTGTTCGCCTTCGACGCGGCCACCGGCGACCTTGAGGAGGTCGCGCGCATCGACGAAGCAGGCCCCCCGGACCGCTCGGTGCGCCCGCGCATGGTGAAGACGACCGACGACCGGCTCATCCTCGCAGCCCCGGGTCCCGACGGGGCAGCCCTGCTGGCCAAGAGCCCGGACGGGCGAAGCTGGAGCGAGCCCGTCGACCTCTTCGAGCTTGTCTCGGTGGACGACGGCTGGCCCGACCCCAGCATCTGGGCGATGGCGGCTGACCCCTGGGGGAACGTCCACCTCGTGATCCGCAGCACCCAGCAGACGACGGCCTTGGCCGCAGACCAACCGGCCCACGAGCTCGCGCACGTGGCTCTGGATCCCTTGACGGGTGAGATCCTAGCCGAGCAGATGCTTGCTCGGTGGGACCCCCAGGACCCCAGCGCCGATCGCTCGATGCCGACCCTGGCACCGACGGCACCCGACGACACGGCCGGGATCGCCTTCCTGGACGGCCGGGGGATGGTGTTCTGGCACTACGACAAGGCCATCGACTACACCGTGCTTGAGCCAGTGGGGCGCGGGTGACCCAACAGCCTCTCTGGCTCTGGCCCCTGGCCACCGGCAGGGACCTCACTCCTTCTTGCCGGCCATCACCTGGCTGGTGAGGACAGCCGTCAGCTCGGGGTAGGCACCTGTCCGGTGCTCGTGGGTGTCCAACCCGTCTCGTTCGACCTCCTCGTCGACCCGGAGACCCACGGTGAGGTCAAGGGCCTTGAAGAGCAGGTAGCCGGCCCCAAGGCCCCAGGCCAGGAGCGCGCCGGCGGTGATCAACTGGGCGACCAGTTGGCCGGTGGCGCCGACGATCAGGCCCGAGACCCCGCCGGTCCCGTCAGCGAAGATGCCCACGGCGATCAGGCCCCAGAGACCGTTGAACCCGTGGACCGGGATCGCGCCAACGGGGTCGTCGATCCGGAGCTTGTGGTCCAGGACCCAGG
>CAZBKU010000134.1:0-8630 GCA_964492585.1 uncultured Thermoplasmatales archaeon
TCGTGCAGCAGGGTGATGTCGTCCCAGGCGTTCACACGGGCCTGGACGTCTTGGTTGAGGATGATGTCGACGTGGTCGCCCTTGCGGGAGACGGTCTGGTCCTCGTCGTCGGTCACGCCTCCCCCTCCTTGTGGACCACGGTCCCCTGGATGTTCCCCTGGAGCGCGTCGACCAGGCGCCCGGGCTCAAGGCCGTGGATGAACCCGACCTCGTCGGTGTACCGGAGCATGTGGTCCACGGCGGCCAGCTTGCCGGCCATGCCACCGGTCACGTCAGCCCCCTTGGCCCCGCCGGCGGCCTCCTTGACGGCCTGGAGGTCCTCCCGGGCGATCTCCTCCAGGGGCTCGTCCCCATCCTCGACTGGGGGGGTCTCGTAGACGCCATCCTCGTCGATGACGAAGAGGGCCCGCTCGGGCCTCAGGAAGCGGGTCAGCTCGACCATGAGCTGGTCGCCGCTGGCGATGGTCGCACCGCGGGTGGTGTCCAGGACGACGTCGCCGAAGGTGACCGGGGTCAGCCCCATGCCAAGGCACCGATGGATCGGGACCAGGTTCCAGCTGCCGGGTTTGCCGTCGCTGAAGCCTAGGCTCCCGAAGGGCGGCAGGCTGACCGCGGGTCGGCCGGCCCCATCCAAGGCATCGAGCACGACCAGATCCATGCGGCGCACGTTGGCGTGGACGCGGGCCATGCCTTGGGCGGTCTTGGCGTCGTCGACGCCCTCGACCAGGTCGTGGGCGCTGGCCAGGGGATGCCCGAAGGAGCCGGCGCCGTGGACGAGGACGATCTCGTGGTCGTCGCTGGCAAGCTCCCCGGCTAGACGGTCGAGGACGTCCTGGCGGATCGCGGGCTCGTCGCTGGCCTTGTCGGTGAGCACGGAGCCACCGAGCTTGATGAGCTGGACCACGACGGGGCACGGCGGGCCCTTGCCTTAAAGCGAAGGGTTCACCGGGCGTCCAGACTCTTGCCCCAAGCCCTGGCGCCCTTGCGGGCCGAGCGGACGATCCAGGCGTCGGCGCGTTCATCCTGGAGGGCGTCGCGGACGGTCTCGGGCTCGTCGGTGAGGGCCATGATGCAGCCGCCGGCTCCGCCGCCGGTGAGCTTGGCACCGGCGTCCCGGGCGATGCGGCACAGCTCGTCCAGGCGGGAGGTGGAGACGCCCAGCATGCCTAAGAGCTCCTGGGCCTCGTCCATGAGCTCACCGACGAGGGGTAGGTCGTCGCCAATCAGGGCCTTACGACCGCGTTGGGTGACCTCGCCCAGGTCGCGGATGATCTTCTCGGCGAAGTCGGTCCGTTCGACGTACATCGCGACCTTCTCGACGGCCTCGGCGGTCTTGCCCTTCTCTCCCGAATGGGCGACGACGAAGGGCATCCGGGGCAGTGGCTGGTGGTGGATGTGCCAGGTGCTGTCGTCCCGGCGCAGGCTCCACAAGAGGTTGTCGTCCTCCTTCTCGGCGGAGACGTAGATGGCCTGGCCGTGGGTGCTGGCCGAGGTGTCGATCGGCGACCCCCGGCGATCCTGCCCGAGCCACTCGGTCTCGTAGGAGGCCCGGGCCAGGCGCTTCTCGCTGAACTGGCCGGTCAGGTGCAACAGCGAGGCGGCGGTGGCGGTGGACAGGGCTGCCGAGGAGCCAAGGCCAGCGGCCGAGGGCAGCCGGGAGTTGGTCTCGATGGCCAACGGGGTCGTGTTCCCGGCGTTCTCCCAGAGCAGCTCGACGGCCTTCTCGATGAAGAGGTGGGCGTAGGTCTCCATGGGCCGGCCGTTGACGGTGTGGGTCCTGAGTTCCTCGTCTGGCATGACGTCGACCTTGGTCTCGAGATCGATGGCCACGGCCACGGCTGGCTCCCCGAAGACCACGGCGTGTTCGCCGAAGAGGATCAGCTTGCCAGGCGCTGCTGCGTGGGACACTGGTTCCCGTAATAGCCCACTGACCTAAAGGTGGGGGTCGTGGCCGGTCCAGGGAGGCCGGGGCCCTGGCGTTCGTCACCGACGCCGTGGCCAACGGAAGAACCTCCGTGGTCGAGGGGGAGCTGGTCGGGTCTGAACCGTAAGCCTGCCGGGACAGGGTCCAAGCAACCGCCTGCTAACCTTTATGCTCGCTCCAGCGAGTGATGGGCTGGAGGCGGGAGGATGAGGTTCAGCACCACAGCGACGATAGGTTTGCTCTTGGTGGTCACCCTAGCCGGTGCTTCCCCTGTGTTGGCCGATCACCATGCTGGGCACCAGGTTGAGGAAGGCAGGTTCCTGCTCGGGATTGGACCCGTGGGCATCGGGAACTTCGATGGCAGCGGGCTGCAGGCCGTCGAGGATGCCACAGGGTACGACGGTGTCAACTACGACAGGTTCGGGGTCGCGCCCGGCACGACCGGGGGCACCTACGAGTTCGAGGCCACGGAGACCGTAGGGGGAACGTACTGGTTCTACCTCGCTTTCTACGACAGCAGCGGCACGGTCATCGTGGAGAGCTTCAGCCTCGGGGAGCCGAACACCGCGATCACCGGTGATATCCCGGGGAACGCTGCGGAGATCGAGGTCTACCTGATGGCCGGCGCTGACGTCGGCTGGCTGTACACCGGGACCACATAGCCGAAGGAACAAGGCCCCTGGCGAGACGGCTACCCATGGACGCGGCGCGGCCGATAGGTTGAAACCGAGCACGCCTGTTCGACGCGCGATGCCCGAGGCCGAGGTCGTCCCCATCCAGCGGGTCCTTGACGGCGAGCTCACCGGCAAGACCGTCACCGTCCGAGGCTGGGTGCACCGCCAGCGATCCACCGGGGGGATCGCGTTCATCGTGATCCGCGATGCCACCGGGACCCGGCAGTGCACCGTCAAGAAGGACAACGTGGACGACGACGGGTTCGCCGACGCCGAGGGCGTGCGTCTGGAGGCCAGCTGCATCGCCACCGGTGAGGTCGCCGAGGACGAGCGGGCGCCCGGCGGGTACGAGCTCAAGGTCACCGGCTTCGAGCAGGTCGGCCAGAGCCCGGACATCCCGCTCTACGACGACATGGGCATCGAGCACGAGCTCGACCACCGCCACCTCTGGCTGCGCAGCCAGGAACTCTCCAACGTGACCAAGGTCCGCCACACGCTGACCGAGGCCATGGCCGAGTGGTTCACCGACAACGCGTTCTACCAGGTCTGGCCGTCGATGCTGACCCAGAGCGCCGCCGAGGGGGGGGCCACCGTGTTCGAGGTCGACTACTTCGGTGATCCCGCCTACCTGACCCAGTCCAGCCAGATGTACCTGGAGGCCTTGATCTTCAGCCTGGAGCGGGTCTGGTGCCTGGCCCCGAGCTTCCGGGCCGAGAAATCCCGCACGCCCAAGCACCTGACCGAGTACTGGCACCTGGAGGCCGAGCAGGCCTGGTGCGACCACGATCAGAACCTGGAGATCCAGGAGAACCTGGTCGCTCATGCCCTGAACAAGGTCGCCGACGAGCGAGCCGAGGAGCTCTCGGCCCTGGACCGCGATCCCGAGACGCTCAAGGTCGCCACACCCTTCGAGCGGTTGACCTACGACCAGGCCATCGACATCCTGCAGGATGAGGGCCACGATATCTCCTGGGGTGACGACTTCGGCGCCCCCCACGAGCGGGCCTTGTCGGAGCACGCCGGCGATTTCGTCTTCGTGACCCACTGGCCGGCCAAGATCAAGGCGTTCTACATGGCCGCCACCGACGACGGGACCTACGTCAAGTGCGGCGACCTGATCGCACCGGAGGGCTACGGCGAGCTGATCGGTGGGTCCGAGCGGTCGACCGACCTGGACCTGATCGTCCAGCGCCTGGAGGAACAGGGCGCCGAGGTGTCCGAGTACGAGTGGTACCTGGACCTGCGCCGGTATGGCTCGGTGCCCCACTCGGGGTTCGGGCTGGGCATGGAGCGGCTTGTCAGCTACGTCTGCAACCTGGACCACGTCCGGGACGCGGTCCCGTTCCCGCGGTTGCCGAACCGCGTGCGGCCCTGAAGACCAGGCGGCATCGCATCGCTGGTCTTCAGGCCCGCCGGCGACCCCGGCCCAACCGGAGGGGTCGCCAGGCTGGGCTGAGCGACCGGCCGGAGCGGCAAGCCCAGCGAAGGCCGGTCGCGAGCCAAGCGTACCAGGCGTCACAACGTCGCTGGTCTCAAGGTGCCCCGGACGCGGCACACCCGCACGCCCCCGGGATGCACCTGGCGACGTGCCGGCGGGGACTACCCGGCACGTCGACCACCTCTGAAGACCAGGCAGCATCGCATCGCTGGTCTTCAGGCCCGCCGGCGACCCCGGACACTGGCCTGGAACCCGGGATGTCGTGACCGTTGAACTGGCCACGAACCAACCTCCAAGACCCTAGAACGGCCAGGATGAGAGGTTCAAAGGGCTGTTTGGTCCATTTCGAGAGACCTCGAACACCGTTCATATGCTGGCCGGCCGTGGTCACCGATGGTCCGAGAGGGCCTGCGAGGATGGAACGATGGTTTCGATCACAACGCTGACGACGGCGGTACCGAAGGTTGGTGTGTCGACCTGGAACAGCGCGATCGGTCACGTGGACCGGTGGGCCGTCCGCTTCGCTTCTGGCGCCGAGCGCCTCGACGAGGATCTCGGCCCGCGGCGCTGACCCTTCCCCGGTGCCAGTCCCTGCCCGCCGACCCCGCACACCTGATCCCACCCCACTCCCGGGGTCGGCGGGTCGAGGACCTGGCGTGCGTGCCGATCGCTTCTCATCGATCGCTTGCCCAGCGGTCGCTGGCACCCGTTCGATGATGGATCTCAGCATCCCGCGCCAGCCCCTCTCGTGGCGGATCTCATCGCGGCCCGCGACACGCTCAAGCACCGGCCTTGACCCTGGCTCATCCACCGTTCGAAGCTCCTGAAAGAGCGCTCAAGGGCCCGGGGGCCATCGGTGGTGGTGCCCCCTCAGGAGGGGCGGGATGCGATACCATGATGACGCTACCGACCAACACCGAGATCAGGTGCCACCTCGGCTCTCTACCCGAGGGCCTGGTGCGCGCCGTGCGAGCCCTAGCGGAGGAGAACGTCGCGGTGGTCCGCTACGAGCTGGAGCCCACCGGCACGATGGAGGTGTCCCGGCTGGTGACCACAGACCCGATGCGCGCCACCGAGGTCCTGGAGGATCAGGGCTTCGATACCGAGGTCTGCGGTGAACACATCCAACCGACCAGCCGCCTGGACAAGTGGGCCTTCCGTTTCGCTGAGGGGGCCGAGGAGCTCGAGCGGTCGCTGAGCTAGGCGATCCGATCGTCTTCTGGTTCCCCTGTGCTGGGGCCTGGCGGATGGCCGGGGCTCGGCCTGTGCAGGCCGTGCCGGCCCCGGGGTCTCGGGATGGACCCCGGGGCCGGGCTTCCGCTCCGTTCCCCGACCACCTTCCACCGCTCCGAAGCTTCGGCCACCCTATCAAAGGGTTGACCTACAGGCGCCACAACGCCCAGATGCAGCGACCAAGACGGGCGCTGCATCCCTTATGTGTCCAGCAACCGAACAGGAGATCGTCACATGTGAGTTGGGGCCCCGGCCCCAGGTCCTGGTGGCCGCTGTCAAAGCCTTGACGTTCGCGGGCATCCAGGTCCAAGCCTTCCGGTTCGATCCGGAGGCCGGCAAGGGGACCGGCTACTTCGTGACCGACGACCCCCGTGAGGCCCAGGCTGCCTTGAGGAACGCTGGCTTGTCGACCGAGACCGTCGCCAGGGAGGTGGAGTGGGCCTGCCGAGCGCCGGACGACGAGAACGCCGAGCCCCCGGCGGCCTGACCCGGGACCTGGCGGTCAGGTTCATGGGGAGGGAACTCCCTATGCGGCCTAGATGAGGGCGCTCGTCATCGAAGGGGGCGGTATGAGGGCCGCTTACGCCAACGGTATCCTTGCTGCCTTCGAGGAGGTGGGGTTCGACCCCTTCGACGCGGTCTACGGGACCAGCGCTGGCGGTGCTCTGGCTGCCTGGTGGACCGCCGGCCAAGCCCGGCACGCGGCTGAGACCTGGGACTACGCCCAGGACCCACGGATCATGTCCTACCGCCGGTTCCTGACGTTCCAGGGCCCGCTCTTGGATCACGAGACCTTGTTCGAGGTCGTCTACGAGGACGAGATGCCCTTGGACGTCGAGGCGGTCCGGCAGGCCGACCATCCGGTCATCGTGACCGTGACCGACGCCGACACCGGCGAGGTCCACTACAAGGACATCCGCCAGGGTCCGGTGCTAGAGTGGCTCAAGGCCACCGGCCGGCTCCCGTTGGCCACCGGTCCGCCGGTCGAGATCGACGGGACGCGATGGCTGGACGGGGGCCTGGTCGTCCCGGTGCCAAGCCGCAGGGCCATCGAGGATGGGGCCACCGAGGTCGTGGCCATCCTCAACCGTGCCGAGGGGCACCGGGTCCCGGAGCCCTGGTTCAACGAGTGGGCCGTTCGCCGGAAGTTCCCGGCCCTCGAGGGCCTGGTCCGGGACCATCACCAGTTCCACGCCGACAACCTGGCCTGGCTGACCGATCCCCCCGAAGGCGTCACCACCCACCTCCTGCGGCCCGATGAGGCGCTGCCGGTGCATCGCCTCTCCCGTGATCTTGGCGACGTGGGCCAGGCCATCGAGGTCGGCCGGTCCGACGGCCGGGCTTTCCTGGAGGCCTACGACTCCGGCTTGAGCTCGCCGCTCGACCGGGGACGCGCGACCACGTAGCCCCTCGGGATGACCGGCGGGGCCATCGACAAGCACCCTGGCGGGCAGGCTGGGTCTGGAGGCTGACCAGGAGACCCTGGACCTTCACCACCAGCGCCCTGCGTTCGTCACAGCCTCGCCGGTACGAACTGCACGATGGATGCGGTAGACACACCGACCGAGGTCCTCGAGAGGACGCTCCAGGAACCGGTCAGCGGCTGATCCAAGACGAACGGAACCTAGGCCCGGCCCGGCTCGGGAGCGGCCTCGACGGCCTCATCGTCGGCCTTGCCCTTGTCGGGTTCGAGGACCTCGGGGGGTTCGTCGGGTGGGAACTTGATGACCTCGCTCAAGAGGTCCCGGGCCACGACGGTGTCCTCGAAGACAGCCTGGGCTTCGGTCTCGAGGGGCTCGGGGTCGCTGTACCGCGGGCTGATGTGGGTCAAGAAGAGCTTGGCGACGCCCGCGCTCTTGGCGATGAAGGCGGCCTGCTGGGCCGTCGAGTGGCCGCGCTTGTTGGCCTCGGCCGACAGCTCGCTGCTGTACGTGGCTTCGTGGATGAGCACGTCGGCGTGGTAGGCCAGCTCGACGGTGGCCTCGCACGGCATGCAGTCGCCGGTGACCACGATCTTGCGGCCCCGGCGGGCCGGCCCCAGGACCTGGCCGGGCGTGACGACGGTCCCGTCGTCGAGCTCGACCGGGGTCCCCTGCTGGAGCTGGCTGAACGCGGGGCCCTCGGGCACGCCGAGGTCGACGGCCTTGGGCTTGTCGAACCGGCCAGGCCGGGGGTCCTCGACAAGCGCGTAGCCCAGGCTGGTGATGCTGTGGGTCAGCTCGCGGACCTGGATCTTGTAGCCATCGAAGGTGAGCTCGTCCCCATCGCTGAGCTCCCGGACATGGATCTCGTACCCGGGCCGGGGCATCGGGTTGCTGGTGAACAGGCCAAGCACCCGCTGGATGCCCGGTGGGCCGTAGATCTCCAGGGGCCGGTCGCGCTCGTTGAGCGCCATGGTCTGGAGCATGCCGGGCAGACCCAGGATGTGGTCGCCGTGGAGGTGGGTGATGAAGATCTTCTCCACGGCCATGTAGGACAGCCCGCTCTTCTGGAACTGGCGCTGGGTGCCCTCGCCGCAGTCGAAGAGCAGGACCTCGGAGCCGCGCTTGAGCCCGACGGCGGACACGTTGCGCTGGCTTGAGGGCCAGGAGCCACCTGTGCCGAGGAAGGTGAGCTCCATGTACTCGTGCATCGTTGGGCGGGTAACCGGGTAGGCTTGAAAGCCGTTTCGGCCCATGAACGGGGGTGTCCATGGCGGCGGACGGCAGATTCGACCCACGCGTTCTTATACCTGAGCCGCGCCAGCAGGGGTGAGGACGGGTCCAGGTGAGGGACGACCGACTGCCAGGGAGGGCCTGGGGGGCTAGCGCCGAGTTCCGGACCCGGTTCCTGAACCGGACGGGCCATGATCCAGCCACACCGCTGACCCCCGCCCGCTTCCAGGCCGAGGCGCTGGCGTCGCCCAGGTTTGGAAGCTCACCAACACCCAGATCGAAGCGCTGGCGACGTTGCAAGGCACCCTCGACCGGTTCACCCGTGGGGTGGAACAGTTGGTCTGGCCTCCCAGTTGGAGGCCGGCAAGGTGACCCTCCGGGCCGAGCCCATCGACCTCGGGGAGCTCGTCCAGGCCAGAGCTGCGGCGCCCAGGGACCCTACCTCGCCTCGGACACGGGGCTCGTGGTGACCGTCGAGGAGGGTGTGGTCGTGGCGGGCGACAGGGAGCGCTTGGGGATCGTGGTCGACAGCCTGCTCGAGGAGGCCCGCCAGCTCGCCGAGGCTCACGGCGGCTCCCTGGTCGTCGAGGCGGGGACCCCCCCCCTCCGGTTCGTGGTCAAGCTCCTGAGGCAGCCAGATGGGAAGGGTGTGGCTTCCGGACAACCTTCTTGAACCCTAGGCCCACATCTAGGATGCGATGAGCGGC
>CAZBKU010000135.1:0-8619 GCA_964492585.1 uncultured Thermoplasmatales archaeon
ATCACGACACGCAGCAGCTCACCGGCCCGGATCCCGCCGCTCATGCCGCCGGTGGTCACCAGCGCGAAGGGCTTGCGGTTCCACTCGTCGTAGAGGTGGTCGAGCACGTTCTTGAGGGCCCCTGGGTACCCGTGGTTGTACTCTGGGGTGCAGAGCACGAACCCGTCGGCGCGATCCATCTCGTCGACGAAGGCGGCCACGGCCTCCGGCCGTGGATCCATCTCCCACTCTCGGTCCTCGAGGTCGCCGAAGGGCAGCTCGGCGGGTTCGAAGAGCCGGCTCTCGAGATCCTCCCGGCCGTCGATCTGGGCTGTGACCCAGCCAGCCACGTAGCCGGTGTGGTTCCTGCGGCGTGCGGTGCCTAGCTGGACGGGGAGGTAGAGGGGCACGGATCGGCAAGCCGGGGTGGGGTCAAGGGTCTTGCGACGGCGCCCGACGACGGGTGGTCCGCTTCAGGCTGGTGGAGGAGAAGATGCACCGGCCCTCGGAGCGCAGGAGGGGGACCGCGACAGACCGCGGGCCGGCGGGGGATGAGAGCGGTCGGTCAGTTGAGGCTAGGGCCCTGGGGTGGCTGCTTGAGCATACCAAGGCTCACCCCTGCCACGGCCTCACCGATGCGTTGCCAGCGGTCCCCGTTCCGGGCCACCGAACCGACGGCCCAGAGTGCCAGGCCACCGTAGGCCGCACGAGCGGCCACGGCGGTGATGTCCTGCTGGAGCCGACGATGCTGGCCGGGCTCCAGGGTCGTCTGGGTCAGGGATGCCAGGAAGCTCGCGACCATCTCGCCCATCTCGAGCGAGCGTTGGAGGGTCGGGGAGCCTTGGTAGGCGGCCGAGGATGGGTCAGGCTGCGGGGCGTCCTGGACCGGGGAACGATCGGAGCTGGCAACGTCCATGGGACCTCTGGACGGTGGAAGGGGAGCCAGGCCCACGGCACCTGCGGCGAACGGTTCGTCCCCCCATCGAACATCCGAACCCTTAGGCCCGGGAAGGCGCCTGGCCAGGCCGATGTCCCCGGAGGACGGCCTGGATGCCTACGCCGAGCGCGTCGAGACCTTCACCCACGAGAGGGACTGGGACCGTTTCCACACACCCAAGGACCTGGCCATCGGGCTGGTCAGCGAGTCGGCCGAGCTCCTCGAGCTCTTCCGGTTCCTCTCCGAGGAGGAGGCCATGGAAGCCCTGGAGGAGGCCGGGTTCCGCCAGCGCGTGGCCGACGAGCTTGGCGACACCCTGTTCTTCTTGGTGCGCTTCGCCAACCGGTTCGGGTTCGACCTCCTGGAGGTGGCGGGCGAGAAGCTGGAGAAGAGCGACGAGAAGTACCCGGCCGAGGCGTACACCGGCGTCAACCGGAAGGTGTTCGATCAGGACCGGCCCCAGGACCAGGTGTAGGATCGGCCCGTGCCCTCTTTGGTCAGGCCTGCATACCCTTCGGGTGATGTCCCGAGGTCTCTCCGGCCCCCGGGCCCAGCTCAACGAGCTCAAGTGGCACCACGACGCCCTGGAGAAGGCCGTCGTCCACTACGTCCACCGAGGTGCGCCCGGCGACCGGGCCGCCATCGACGGAGAGGACATCGTGGACCTGGGCCGCTCGTTCATCACCATCCAGACCCCGGACGGCCAGGGCCAGATCCCGTACCACCGGGTCTTCCGCATCGACAGGGGCCAGGAGACCATCTGGGAGCGCAGCCAGATGCACGAGGAGCAGGACGACGACCTGGAGGGCCAGACCGGGACCCGGGCCGACCGGGCCTAGCCTTGGGCCGTCGTTCCCATCGGGCTGTGCTGTTCACCGGGGCCACGGGAACGCTTATAGTCGCCCAGGGACCCTGCGGACCTGAACCGTCATGACCGGAGGTAGGAGCTGGGCGCTTGTCCTGCTCCTGGTGGCCTCGCTGGCCGCCGGGTGCATCGGAGGCGACGAGGCCCTCGAGGAGGCGACCGGGGATCAGATCGACACGAACACCACCGACGGGGCCGCCGAGGGGGTCACCGCGGCGACGGCTGATGGACCCCTGGGCCCCGACGACGTGATCGAGGGTCCCGACTGGGAGGTCGGCCAGTGGTTCGGCTACCACGTCTTCTTCGGCATGGAGGACGACGAGGGCGTCCACTACAACGCCGTGGTCACCGAGGACCGGGGCTCCGAGTGGTTCGTGGCCACCGACAACCAGGAAGCGGCCAAGTTCGAGGCCATGTTCGATCTCTCCCTGCTTGGCCCGTTCTCGAAGCAGGATCTCGACACGACCGAGGGCGGCGAGCCGTTCACCTGGTACGAGTGGCCGCTGGAGGACAACGCCACGTGGACCGCGCCCATCGATGTGGGGGCCCTGACCGGTGGCCAGTCCCAGGTCGTCGACGTCACCTTCACGGCCACCTACGACCCCGCGATCTCGACCCAAGATGGCGAGAAGCCGGGGTTCGGCATCGAGGGCCGCACCGCTGAGGGCAACCTGACCATGACCTACGACTACGTGCCCCACCTGGGTTGGTTCGGCCACCTGTTCATCTACGATCCGGACACCGACGGCCAGGCGTGGATCATGCACATCATGACCATGGGCTCCGGCACGGACTGGACGGGTACCTACTACGTCTCCGAGGCCACCGAGGTCTTCGCCCACACCAGCGAGGTGGGCGCCGATCCGTCCGGCAACGTCCAGGTCAACCCCTCGCCGGCCGCCTCGGGCACCGTCGGGGACCAAGCGGACTACGTCACCGGCTTCGCGTACGCCTTCGCTTTCGGCGGCATCCACGAGACCGCGATCGCCGACCCCGAGGGCGAGCTGCACGAGTTCCGGGCCTTCGGGACGCCCTTCGGGTTCTCCTCCGGGTTCCTGGACACAGAGGCGATCCCCGGCGACTGGCAGGTCGCCACGCTGGGCGCCGGCGTCGCCGCTGGGGGCGGTGTGTTCCTGTGGGAGATCACCGAGACCACCGGCCAGCTGTGAGCCTGTGACCCGTCGACCCGGTCACTTCATGACCAGGGAGAGAAGCAGGTAGATCAGCACACCGGGCAGGATGGCGGTGGCCAGGGTCACCACCACGTAGACCGTCCTGAGAAGCCATGGGTGGATGCCCCAATCTCGGGCGAACCCGGCCAGGACACCGGAGACGACCGCCTCGTTGGCCGACTTGACCCAGGTCGTGGGCATGCAAGGAAGGTACGGGCGGCGCCGTCTTGAGCGCTTCGCTCCGGTCAGTCCATCACGAGGGCCAGGACCAGGTAGACCAACAGGCCGGGCACGAGGCCCGTGACCAGGGTAAGCACGACGTAGAGCACGCGGACCAGCGTCGAGTCGATGTCCCAGGCGTTGGCCAGACCGCCGCAGACGCCGGCCAGCACCTTATCGCTCGAGGACTTCGTGAGGTTGGCCATGGATGTCGACCACCTGGGACGCGGTTAAACCCACCGCTTCCATGGGCCCCTGCCTCCATCGACCTCACCGTTCCGGGGCCAGAAGCCACAGAAGCACGTAGGCCAGAAGGCCGATGCCGACGCTGAAGAGGGTGACCACGACCCACAGCACCCGGACCAGGGTCGGATCGAGGTCCAGGTACTCGGCAAGCCCACCGCAGACACCGGCGAAGACACGGTCGCTGGTCGAACGGTGGTACTTCTCCGCCATTCAAGCCACCTCCTCGAGGACCTCGAGGACCTCCTCGGCGTGGTCCTCGGGCTTGACCTTGGGCCAGACGTGGGCCAGGGTGCCGTCGGGACCGATCAGGAAGGTGGCCCGCTGGATGCCCATGAACTCGTTGCCGAACATCTGTTTCTCGACCCAGACACCATAGCGCTTGGAGATCTCGGCGTCCTCGTCGACGAGCAGCGGGAAGTTGAGGTCGTGTTTCTCCCGGAAGTCCTGGTGGCTGTCGGCCGGATCGGCCGAGATGCCCAGCACCACGGCGCCGGCGTCCTTGATGGCGCCCATGTTGTCCCTGAACGAGCAGGCCTCCTTGGTGCAGCCGGGGGTGTCATCCCGGGGGTAGAAGTACAGCACAACGTGCTGGCCGGAGAGGTCCTGCAGCGCCCACGGTCGGCCGGTCTCATCGAGGGCCTCGAACGAGGGTGCGGGGTCGCCCGCCTGGAGTTCTGTCATGGGATCTCAGACGGGCATCGGGCCCTGGCGCAAAAACCCAGCGCCTGTCGCCGGCTCAGGTCAACTGGGTGGGATCCATCAGGCCCACGCGGTTGAACTGCTCGCCAAGCTCGCGCATGTTGTTGTACTCCCGGATCTGGCGTTCGAGCTTGGGTTCCAGGTCGGTCGGTACCTTGAGGCGGACGGCGGCGTGGTCATCCATGGTTCATCCCATCCCTGGGCTATCGCTGGCTACGGGAGGGCCACAGATAACCGTTGGGGAATCACCCATCTGACCGTCGCCCGACCGGTCCGACCGACGCATCGACTGGAACCGGTGGAACCTTCAAAGGCGTTCGAGCAACCGGCTGGTCAGCGGGCCCGGTGCGGTCGGGGCGACGGGGGCCCCATCCAGGGTGGCTACGGGCACGATACCCGGACCGGTGAACGTGAGGAAGAGCTCGGTGGCCTCGGGGAGTTCGTCGCGATGCAGGCGGCGCGTCTGGGTCTCGATGCCCTGTGCCCTGGCGATCTCCAGGGTCCGCCCACGGGTCACGCCGGGGAGGGCTGGTGGGGCCAGGGGGGTCACCAACCCGTCGCCGACCACGGCGAAGACGTTGGAGCGGGTGCCCGAGACCACGTGGCCGCGCGCATCGAGCATCAAGCCTTCGAAGGCCTGGCGCTCGCGGGCCTCGCGGTGGGCCAACAGCCGGGAGAGGTTGGGGGCCTTGAACGTGGTCGGCGTGGCCTCGGGGTCCGGGGCTCGCCGGGTCGAGGTGACCACGTCGACGCCGTCGGCAAGGTCTGGGTAGCGGGCCTCCTGGACGACGACGAGCACGCTGGCCGACCGGTCGGCCAGGTGGAGGCCGCTCATGGGACCGGTGGCGTGCACGCTGACGCGGACGATGCCGTCGGCGGCCGGCCAGGCAGCCACGGCCTCCTCGATCCTGGCCCGGATCCCGGCCTGGCCGCCCGGCGGTTCCAGGTCCAGGGTCTCCAGACCGATGGCCAGCCGGTCGAGGTGGCGATCCAGGCGGGCCAGGTCGCCTTCTTCCAGGCTCACGGTCTCGAAGCACGTCACCCCGTGAAGGTGGGCGGCCGTGGTCGCGATGCCCGGGGCGGGCTCCCCGTCCAGCCACGCGATCGGTTCCACGGTGTCACCCCTCGACGCCCAGGGCCTCGAGCAGGGCCCGGGCCTTGTGCAGGCATTCCTCGTGCTCCCGCGCCGGATCCGAGTCGGCCACGATCCCGGCGCCAGCCTGGACGTGGGCGTGTCCCTCCTCGAGGACAGCCGTGCGGATCAGGATGTTCCAGACGCTGGCCTCTGGGGTGACCAGGCCCAGCGAGCCGGTGTAGGCGCCCCGGCCGATCGGTTCCAGGGCGTCGATGATCTCGCAGGAACGCCGCTTGGGCGCTCCGGTGATGGTGCCGCAGGGGAAGATGGCCTCGAAGGCATCCCAGGCGGTCTGCCCCTCGGCCAGCTCGGCCTCGACCTGGCTGACCAGGTGCATGACGTGGCTGTAGCGCTCGACGATGGTCGAACCGCTGACGTGGACCGAGCCGTACCGGGCCACGCGGCCCAGGTCGTTGCGGGCCAGGTCGACCAGCATGGCGTGCTCGGCGTTCTCCTTGGCGCTTGCCACCAGCTCGCGTTCCAAGGCGGCGTCTTCCTCGGGGGTCGCGCCCCGGGGCCGGGTGCCGGCGATCGGTCGGGTGACCAGCCGGCGGCCCTCGGTCCGGACGAGCAGCTCCGGGCTGGCGCTGACCAGGGTGGCCTCGGGGCTGACCAGCACGGCCTGGTAGGGGCTCGGGTTGGTCGCCCGCAGCCGGTCGAAGAGATCGGCCGGGTCCTCCTCGAACGGGGCGCTCAAGCGCAGGGAGAGGTTGGTCTGGTAGGAGTGGCCCTCCCGGATGAAGGCCTTGGCCTGCTCGACCATGTCGCAGAACCCCTCGCGATCGTGCGTGCGGTGCACGGGTGGGCAGCCGTCGAACTCGCCGCTGGCCGGTGATCCGGGGGGCCTGGGTGCTGGATCGAGGTCGAACAGGTCCCCCTGGCCGGTCTTCTCCGTCCGACCGGTGGCTCGGTCCAGGGTCAGCCGGGCTCGCACGGGGAAGCTGGCAAGCCCGAAGCCCATCTCCCGGTCGTGCCGGCTCTCGACGCCCAGCAGGTCCAAGCCGTGGTCGTAGGTGGCCAGGCACAGGTGCTCGCCCTCGGGGTCCGGGGGGGTCTCGAGGCGCGGGGCATCGAGGACGAGCAGGTGGCTGGTGGTGGCCGCCGGCGAGCCAGCTGGCGAGTCCAGCAAGGCCAGACGGTGGCCGGCCTGGATCAGCGCCCGGGCGCGGGGCAGCAGGTCGGCGGTGACCTGGCGAGCCTGGGGGGTCACGGGCGGGACTTCAGGCGGAGGGATAAAAGCGTGTTGCCCGCAGCCCGCCCAGAGAGGTGGTGAGAGCCGGTCGGGGAGATCAGGTGCAGTCCACGGCCAAGCGAAGGAGGTCGTTGTTGCAGATCCAGGCCCGGGCTGGCGGGTAGGAGAGGACCCAGGTCATCGCCGTGCGGTCCTCCAGGTCGTCGTCGGCATCGGGTACCATCGTCTATAACTATGTTCTCCGTAGTTATATACTATAGAGTTAGGAGCGTAGAAGCCGCTTCGAGCGATGGAAGCGATGGGCGTGTGCGGCGGCACAAGGTTCACAGAGATGGCCTGGCTCACCTGGCCCGATGGACCGACCCGTCGTCGAGCTCTTCGCGGACCTGCACTGCCCGCATGCCTACCTGACCCGGTTCCGGCTTCGTGAACTTGAGGAGACCTACCGTGACAAGATCGCCTTCCGGTCCCGGGCCCTCTCCATCGAGCTATACGATCAGAAGCCGACGCCCAAGCACATCCTCGACGTGGAGACCCCCATGCTGGCCCAGCTCGAGGAGGAGCTCCCCTTCCGGCCCTGGCCCGAGGGCCGGACCTCGGCCTGGCCGGTGACCTTCCTGCCGGCCTTCGAGGCGGTCAAGGCCGCCGAAGCCATCGATCCGGACAAGGCCTGGGACCTGGACTGGCGCATCCGGACAGCGTTCTTCGACGAGCACGCCTGCGTCTCGATGCGCTGGGTCTTGGCCGACCTGGCCGAGGACGTGGGCTTGGACCGGGAGGCCTTCCTGGCCGAGTGGGACAGCGGGGCCCACCGACCCACGGTGCTGGCCGAGGCCGAGGAAGGCTGGCACGAGGAGGGGTTCACCCACAGCCCCTCGATCCGGCTGCCCGATGGGACCGGGCACGTGAACCCTGGGGGCCACTGGACCGAGATGGATCCCGAGCAGAACTTCCGGGTCACACGCTTCGACCCAGGGCGCCAGGATGCCCTGGAGCACCTGGAGGGTCTCTTGCAGGAAGCGATCGAGGTCGGGTGACCGGGGCGCGAGCTAGACGGATTCCTTGTAGGTCCGGAAGACGGTGCAGGTCAAGGTCTTCTCCACGCCGCCGATCGACCGCAGACGTGAGATGACCAGCTCGCCGATGTGCTCGACCGACCGGCCGCGGACCTTGGCGATCATGTCCCAGTCGCCGGAGATCATGTGGACCTCGAAGACGCCCTCCATCTCGCCCAGGGCTTCGGCGACCTCATCCTGGGGGATGCCGTGCCGGGCGTCGTAGGTCAAGAAGACGAAGGCCGTGGTCGAGAGCTCCAGTTCCTCGTAGTCCGGGATGACGGTGTACTGCTGGATGACACCGCGCTCCTCCATCTTGGTGATCCGGTCGTGGACCGTGGTCCGGGGGATCCCGGTGCGCTCCGCGATCGCCTTGGTGGTCGCCTTGGCGTTCTCTCGGAGCTCCTCGAGGATGCGGCTGTCCTTCTCGTCCAGCGCCACACCGGAAAGAGACCGGCTGGATGGTATAAGACTTGTCAAATATCCGGCCGACCCCTGGCCCGCGGGGGGAACGTCCGGGACACTGGGGCCGTGGGGGAGCCAGCCGAGGGCCGTGGGACCCCTGCCCGACGGCTAGAGGATCACCGTGTCGGGGTGGGGGATGTTCTCGCCGGGCTCATCGTGCTCGGGCGACTTGCAGACGAAGTTCTCTTTCTGCAGGTCGCTGGCGACCGGATCATGGCTGTCCTTGGTGGACTCCTTGGTCCAGCCGTTGGACTCCATCCAGAGGATGCCGGGGCTGCCCTCTGGGTCGCCCTCCTCTTCGTCGTTGGTGAGGTAGAGCTGGACGTAGAGCCCGTTGAGCTGGGCGCCGAAGCGGCTCAGGTCCCACGCCGTGTCTCCGACGCAGTTGTGGACATCGTAGGCGGCGTCGTGGGCCATGGTCGGGACACCGATGCCCACGAGCAGCACGGTCAGGGTGATGGCGATGGTTTGTCGCATGTCGACGACCTCTGCGTAGGACGCCGTTGGGCCCAAAGAGCATCAAGCGGTGGCTGTCACGCAGCCGGAGGGACACCCTCTCCCCAACCCTAGCGACACAACCGGCCGCCGGGCAAGCCCTGTGGACGGGACCCTCTCAGGAAAGCTTGAAAGGTCGAAGCGACTAACAGGCACCTGA
>CAZBKU010000136.1:0-4585 GCA_964492585.1 uncultured Thermoplasmatales archaeon
TCGTCAGATCGATCGGCAGGAACTCCTCCAACGCGACCTCCCGTTGGACGCCGGCCTGGAAGCCGCGCCAAATGGCCAGGAGCGGGATCAGGGCGATCCCGGCCAGCGTGAGCGCAGCCCTGCGCTCTCTTCTGCTGCCCACCAGGGAGGCCATGGCGATCAGGGCCACGACGGCGAACCCGCCGATCAGGTGGACGAAGAACGCCCAGCCGACCACCAGCAACAGCAGCGCTGCTGCTGCCCCCCGTTTGCGGGCCGGTTCCGAGAGGATCGCGGCAGCTGGCAGCCAGGCGAGCACGAACCCGATCGGGACCAGGATACCAGGGCCCAGGAACCGGGCCGTGGTCGGCAGCATCCCGACGAAGGCGGCTGCCGGGATGGCCATCGGGTGGGGCTTGAGCGCCGCGTACATGCCGAACGCGGTCACCGTGAGCCACGCGGCCGGCAGGAAGCGGAACAGCTGGAAGAACGAGATCCCGGTGAGCTCCTGGATCTCGGCCCCGATGATGTGGAACCCGCGCTCGTGGATCGCGCCTCGCAGGGAGAAGAAGCCCTGGCCACGGTTGGGTTCCCCAGTCGGGTACCCGATGAACGCGTGGTCGTGGCGCTGGAGGCCGGCCATGTAGACCCAGTGCACGTTCTCGTCGGCGTGGATCGTGTACGGGTACTCGTCGCGCTCGCCGTTGACCCACTGCCAGCTGGCTTCGGCCAACCGCGGGATGGCGTTGGTCCGGGTGAACGGCTCGCTGTCGTGCTCGCCGAACGTGTCCAGGTGCGGGATGAACGCGCTGAAGAAGACGAAGGTCAGCGCCAGGACCAGCCCGGCGCCATGCCCGACGGTCTTCCAGGGGAACCGCACGACCCCGCGATAGCCTCCTGGCTCAAAGGGGTTTTTATCGGGAGCGCCGATGGGTGCTCGTGGCCGACCCCGTCCAGGTCCTGCTCGGTATCGTCGTCCTCTGGGCTCCGGGCCTTGCCTGGACCTGGGCCATCGTGCCGGAGCTGGACTGGGCCAAGTTCACCTTCGCCAGTATCGTCGTGGCCCTCTCGGTCCAGCCGGCGGTCGTCTACCTGCTCAACGTCTTCTTCGCCCTGCCGATCTCACCGCTCAACGTGACGCTGATCTCGCTGGCGCTCACGGCGGTCGCGCTGGCGGTCGGCGTTCGACCCCGGCTCGAGCGGATGTGGGGCTAACGCGGAGAAACGCTAAGTAGATCCAACGACAACCACCGGGTGGGCAGAACCATGGCAGACGAGGAGAAGCGCTCCGACGACGCCGACGCTGACGAGGAGGGCGGCCTCGACGAGGAGACCCTCAGGCTCGTCAAGGAGTCCATGGAGCGCAACCGCGGCGCGATGGAGAAGCTCGCCGACCTCTGACGTCCGGGCGTCCGCTCCCCGTCGCTCTTCTAACTGGGTGGCCCGTCGACCACGCCTTGGACGGCCGTGCGGTTGACCTTGTCGGCCGCGACGATCCGTCCGTCGACCAGGTACATGGTCCGATCGCCGATCTCGTCGGTGATGGGATCGTGGGTGGCCACCAGCACACCGGTGCCCAGCTCGTCGGCCACCTGGCGCAAGGCGTCCAGGGCGTTGCGAGCGTTGCCCTCATCCAGATTGGCCGTCGGCTCGTCGGCCAACAGCGCCCGCGGCTGGTTGGCCATGCCTCGGGCGATGGCCGCCCGTTGGGTCTCCCCGCCGCTGAGCGTGGCCGGGAAGGCCTCTTCCAGGTGTCCGAGGCCGAAGGTCTCGATCAGCATGCCGGCCCGGTCGTGGACATCGGCCCGGCCAGCCAGCTTCATGGGGAGCTCGATGTTCTCCCGGAGGGTCAGCTCGGGGATCAGGTGGAAGCGCTGGAAGACGATGCCCAGCTCCTCGAGGCGGGCCTGGGTGCGCTGTTCGGGGTCCAGCTCGGACATATGGATGCCGCCGATGAGCACGCGGCCCCGGGTGGGTTCCTCGATGCCTGCCAGGATGTTGAGCAAGGTCGTCTTGCCGGAGCCCGAGCGCCCCATCAGGACCACGACCTCGCCCGGGTCCACGATCAGGGAGACGTCGTCGAGCACCCAGCGGACCTGGTCGAAGGTCTTCGAGATCCCGTCGGCTTGGACCGCGGCCACGGTCCTACATCTGCTTGGGGAGGATAACCGTTGGCTTTCAGGGCCGACAGACCCGGGTGCCTCCAGGAGACAGGCCTGGACCGGCTGGCCCCAGGCCAAGAGGAAACCTATTAGGCTAGGCCGCCTGCTGGCCGCGTCCAGATGGCTCTCCTCCGGGGCTTGGTCTTCGAGGTCAACCGGCGGGCCCTGTTCGCGGTGCTCGCCATCGCCATCTCGGTGAGCTACGCCCTGGTCGCCGGGGCTGCGGTCACCGGCCTCCAGGACGCCCAGGCCACGCTGGCCAGCGACCTCCAGGAGACCGATCTGATCGCGACCATGGAGGGCGAGGCCTTCGGCCCGACCGATCTCCCTGACCAGCCGGATGTGGGCCTGGCCGTCCACCGGACCGACGGCGGCCACGTGATCTTCACCAGTCGGGTGGGGCCACCGGTCGAGCCGGGCAACGACAGCGTGCTGTCCTCCCCCTCATCCGGGTTCCAGGAGGGCGAGGAGATCCAGATCGAGGGCCGCACGTTCACCGTGGCTGAGGGCCAGCCCCCTGAAGGGGCCTCCCTGGGATGGCTGGGCGTCTCTCCAAAGGTCTTCGCGGAGCTTGGCGGCCCGGCACCACCCAGCCTTCATGTGGCCGTCTACGAGGATGGCTCCCAGGCCCTGGCCGAGGACCTGGAGGATCGAGGCTTCGAGACCCACCGGGCCCCCGGAGCGCTCGGTTTCTACACGGAAGGCGCCAGCGAGCTGGTCTCGGCCGTCCGGGTCACCGTGCTGGCCTCCACCGTCGTCGTGGCCCTGTTGACCAGCGGGTTCGTGGCCCTCGAGCTCCACGCCAAACGCCAGACCCTCTCCACGCTCCAGCTCTACGCCGGGGCCGGTCGGGTCCGGGCCCTGGCCGCTGGACGCGGGGTGGCCCTGCTGACCGGCGGTCACGTGTTGGCGTTGGGGGCCACCGTGGGCCTGTTGGCCGTGGTCGGCCGGATCGGCGCGCTCTCCCTCTCCTTGGAACCCGGCTTCGCGGGCCTGGCCCTGGCCGCCACGTTCGGCGGCGGCTTGCTGGGCCTGATCCCGCCGCTGCGCCAGGCCGCCCAGCCCTTGGAGGCCAAGGACCTGGCCGACGAGGAACCCCCCCGCTGGGCTCCACGGTGGGCCAGGCCCACGCTGGCTTCCTGGCGCATCCTGGTCCCCCTGCTGGCCGCTGCCATCGTGCTCTCGGCCAGCCTGGGTGTCGTCTTCGGCGTGGTCGACCTGCCCGGCCAGCTCTTCGGCACCGGCGGCTCGGACGTCGTGGCCGACACCAGCGGCAACCCGCTAAGAGGCCAGGTCTCCACCTTCCTGGGTCTCCACCTGGACGAGGTCGAAGGCTTCGAGACCGCCAGCCCCGAGATCTTCGCCCCGACAGAGGTCCACGGACGACCGGTCATGGTCCGCGGTGTGGACTGGTCCTCCCTCACCGACCTGGAGACCATCACCCTAGAGGACGGTCGGGCCCCGCAAGGGCCAGGCGAGGCGGTGGCCGGCGACCGGCTGGCCAACCGCCTGGATCTCTCGCCGGGTGACCGGCTCACCTTACCGGGGGCCTACGTGTCCACCGTGGAGACCGTGGAGATCGTCGGCCTCGCTGAGGCCCCGGGCATCCTCGACGATGAGCTGCTGGTCTCGCTGCCGATGGCCCGGGCCCTGACGGGGTTGCCCAGCGACAGGGTCAACCTCGTCCGTTACATCGACACGCGCGAGGTCAACCCCATCACCGGGGAGAAGGATCCCTTCCCCAGCGGGATCGAGGTCACCGCCCTTCGCCTCAGGCCCAGCGACCCGGTCCCCCACGAGCCAGCCGTCGTCGAGGCCGATGTGATCAACTTCGGCGCCACCAGCGGCTCACGGACCTTGACCCTCCGCGTCAACGGCCAACCAGCAGAGACCGCCACCGTCGAGGCACCGGCCAGGGACGGCGCCACGCACACCTTCGAGTTCCGCACGCCTGCCACCGGGCTTCGCACGATCCAGGTCAACCCCACCCTGGAGACCGAGGGGGGCCAGCCTGCCTACCAGATCGACGCCCCCGACATCGCCACGGTCAACCACACCTTCCAGGTGACCATCACCGATCGCGACGACCAACCCGCCCAGGGTGTCGAGGTCCGGCTCGAGCAGGACGCCAACACCACCGACGCCGACGGGCAGGCCCGGCTGACCGCCCGCACCGCCGGCAACCAGACCCTGGTCGCCTCGGGGCCCGAGGGTCGGGCTGCCCAACCGATCTTCACCCCCTATCCCAGCGATCTCCACCGGCACCGGCTCAGGTTCAACGCCATCGAAGGTCCCACCCAGCTCATCGAGGGCGAGACGTGGGAGGGAGCTGTCGTCCTCGAGAACATCGGCGGTGAACCCTACCGGGGACCGATCCCTCTCCCGGTCAACCAGACCACGATGAACGTCTCCAACGTCCGCCTGCAGCCCGGGGACATCGAGCG
>CAZBKU010000136.1:4685-8599 GCA_964492585.1 uncultured Thermoplasmatales archaeon
TGGTGGCCGTCCACCGGGAGGTCGAGCAGCGCTCGCCGACCCTGGGCACCATGGCCGCCATGGGGGCCGACCGGCGCGATGTCAGGGGCATGGCCCTGCGCGAGTACCTCCTGGTGGGCACCATCGCCGCCCTGATCGGTACGTTGGTCGGCCTAACGGTCGCCTGGATCGGCGCCGAGCTCTCCCTGATCTCAGGGTTCGGGCACGCGCTGCTTCCCCGAGCCGATGCCGGGTTCATCCTGCGCGTGGCCGGCGCCTCGGTCCTGACGACCCTGGGCGCTGCTGTCCTCTCGGTCGAGGCCGTCCACGGCCGTCGGCCCGGCGAGCTGCTCACCGAGGGTCCCTCGCGCACCCAGCGCCCGCCCCTGGACACGCTCCTGGAGGGACGCCCGTGATCGAGATCGGGCGCCGGGCCCTGGCCCTCTACGCAGCCATCGCCCTGGCGGCCGGGCTCATCGATCTGCTCGTCTTCTCCCAGGGCCTGGTCCACGCCCAAGTGATCCTCCTCGCGGTCCTGGTCACCGCGATCGTGGCCGACCACCTGATCGACCGGCGCGAGGTGGCGGTGATCGCCGCGGCCACCGTGACCGTCTGGCCGCTGGTCCACCAGGCGCCGATGGCCTGGCTAGGTATGGCCATGGTTCCGGCCGCGGCCCTGCTGGTCCCCAGCGTGGGTCGGGCCTGGGACGCGATCGGCCTGGTCGTCACCACCGTCGTGGTCGGCTACCTGCTGGCCAGGGCGCTCTACCCCGCTCTCGGGGCTGGCCTGCTCGTCGGTGTCCTGGTCCTGCTCCGCCCACGGCATCCCACCAAGGACCAGATCCGCCTGCTCCGGTCGACCGCCCTGGCCCTACCGGCCATCGGGCTTGTGGCAGCGATCGGTATCGGCTTGGGCCTCGACCTGCCACCGCAGCCGATCCGCACGACCCTCTGGCTCTCGATCACCCTGGCCGCCTTCCTCGGCCTGGGAGCACTGGCAGGCCTTGGGCTCGCCACGCTCGTCGAAAGCACCCATCCCTCCCAAGCCTCCGTGTGGAACGCTAGCATGATGAGCATCGCGCTCGTGCTGGCTGGGCTGGCGGGATGGCTCCCCGGGGCCGGCTGGGGGGCCCTGGAAGTGGCCGCCGTCGCGGCGGTTCCGATGGCGGCATTGGCAGGGTTGGCCGCGATACGCCTACGGGCCGGCGGTACAGGCATAATGACGATGTTCGTATGGCTGCCACCTGCCCTGGCGATGGTACAAACCGGCGTCTAACGACCTCTCGCGTGGCCTGCTTGCATCGACATGTGACCATCTCAAAACGTTGAAGTAAGGGCGCGCTCGTGCCGAGGGAGAACCCGTCCACACTCTCAAGAGAGGTTGACCATGGGGGACACAAAACCGTATCTTCGTTTGGCGACGTTCGCGGGCGTGCTCATCCTAGTCGGTGGGCTGATGGTTGGTCTCTTCCAGGAGGCCAGTGCTGTCGAGATGGCCTGGGATGATGCACCGACGACAGTCACAGGCTCCACGACGTTCACCATGGACGTCCATGTCCCGAACGGTCAGCGCCTGCCGATCGAGACGATCGAGGTCGTCATCGAGCAGGAGAACCCGAACAACCCAGGGACCAAGATCGATCCAAGCATCGTCACCCGGGCCGAATGCCGGTACGATGCGACCCCTGGCTCGGAGTGTAGTGGTGCTTCGCTCACCACCTCTGGCTCCAAGAGCGACGCCGTCTCGTCGATCACGTTCGTCAACGCTTTCAAGGGCCAGCCTGCCAACGGGTACACCCTTGAGGAGAGCGACTTCTCCGAGGATACGGGCTACTCGTTCACAGGGACCGGGTACGGCTACGACGTGCTCTCTCCCCAGTGGCAAGCGGGCACCGGTAGCCAGGGGTACGGGTACGGTTACTCCTCTGAGTTCGCAAACAGCTACTCTGGGAGCGGCTACTCGTACGGTTACAACGACGATCTGTTCCTCCGCTTCGAGGTCACCATCGACGGTGGCAACCTGGACACCGGGACGCACTGGGCCACCTTCCTGACGAAGATCGACTCAGATGTGGTCCCCGACCAGCACTCTCCCTTCACCGAGTTCAACGTCCAGCGCTCCTCCGGGAGCCCCGGCGGCGGTGGCGGCGGTGGCGCCGCTGATGGTCGCCTCGACGTCGGCGTCGGCGACACCTTCGATGGGGACGACGGCCAGAAGATCCGCGTGACCAGCGGGCTGCCCGACGGGCTCCAGGAGCTCCAGATCGAGCTGGCCATGGACTGCAACGACTGCAGTATCCAGGTCACGCGCTCCTCCAGTGGCTCGTCCGGTGCTGAGAACCGCGGCTTCACGCCGATCTACTTCCTGACCATCGAGGTTCTGGACGACGAAGGGGACGTCATCGACGGTGCCGTGGCAGAGGGCTACCTTCTCTTCAACGTCGGCCAGGACGAGCTGCCGGGCAACAGCCAGGCGCCCTCGGTGACCCTGCTACGCAACGCCCAGGGCTGGACCCCGCTATCGACAACCCTGGACTCGGCGAGCGACGCTGACCCGCTGGTCTACAACGGGACCCTGCCTGGCTTCAGTGAGTTCGCCGTGGCCGCCGACACCCAAGGCCCCACCATCTCCGATGGCTCGCCGACCGGGATCACCCAGCAGGTCACGCCGACCATCAGCGCCTCCTGGGACGACAACCGGGAGGTCAACCCCAACTCCCTGGTGCTCACCATCGACGACGTGCGCCACAGCAGCACTCGCGGCGACATGTCCCGGACCACCGACGGTTTCACCTACGTGCCCGGTACCGCGCTGAGCCTCGGCATGCACGAGGTCTCCGCGACGGTCAAGGATATCTCCGGGGTGGAAACCACCGAGACCTGGACGTTCCAGATCACCTCGGTCGACTGCCCGACCCCGCCGCGGATCACCTCGGTCCAACCGTCCGACGGTGCCACCGACGTGGCCCTCGACGCCACGATCACCGTGACTGTGCAGGAGGGCGACTGCGCCATCGAGAACACCCGGCTGACCATCGACGGCCAGGAGGTCACGGCGACCTACGCCAACGGCCAACTGACCGCCACGCTCTCCGGCGTCGACACCGGTGAGACGGTCGACGCCCGGGCCCAGGTCACCGACACCGGTGGCAACAACGCAGCCCAGAGCTGGTCCTTCACGACCACCGAGGAGGAGGTCACCCCGCCAGAGGACGGTGGCATCCCCGGCTGGGTCTGGGTCATCATCGTGCTGCTCGTGATCGCCGCGGCCGTCGGCGGCTGGTACTACTACGACCAGCAACAGCAGTAGGCGCTCAGCACGCTCCGTCCGGCGGGACTCCCCGCCGTCTTCCTTTCTACCCCATCTTCTCCTTTCGGGTGACTTCATGATCGGCCAGAGGAGGAGGCTCGCAGCACCCGGCGTAATCAAATCATTGCATCTGCAAGCCGACGGTTGCGTATATCAGGATGTTCGAATAGTGTCGGGCTGTACCTATGCGGTGTGCAATGAGACGAACGATGCGAAATCCTCCCTTGTGGAGGCCATGGCTCTAATCCTCTCTCGACTGCAAACGGTGTCCTACCGGGAGAACTTGGAGATTAAAAACCCTTAAGTGTAGGACGTAGCTTCCTCGGGAGTGAATGAAGGGGACCGTTCGCCGACGTCGGCCAGCGGGAACCGGATCAAGGTGTAGGAGATGACAACCATGAATAGCAAGAACCTGACGAACCCGCTCCTTCTGGGAGTCGTGGCCGTCACGCTCCTCACCGTAGGCCTCGTGCCTGCGGTCGGGGCGCAGACGACCCTGGAGAGCGGCTCGATCGTCCAGCCGGGCGATAGTGACCTCACGCCCTCCCTGAACAACCTCGCGGGTAACCAAGAGCTCTGTAACGTCGATGAGGACGGCGGGAACGACTACGACTCCGGCGAGACC
>CAZBKU010000137.1:0-8441 GCA_964492585.1 uncultured Thermoplasmatales archaeon
ACGACCAGGGTGGTCCCCGGGCCCGGAGAGGCTTGACGTCCGAAGACGTCGACCGGGCCTTAGGGCCCGAGATCGGGCTCCAGGAGCCCTGAACCATGCCGAGACGACCACGCCTCTTGACGATCCGTTCCCTCTGCTTGTTGCTGACCGCCCTCCTGCTGACCAGTGGGCTCGGGAGCTTGGCTGCCACGACCCAACCGCCGTCCTCGAGCCCGACCCCCGAAGACGTCATCCCGAAGGCCCCCGAAACGCCCAACATCCTGGACGTCCAGGCGCCCGCCGGTCAGATCCTCTCCTGGGAGGATAACGACGCGTGGGCGACCCACGTCCGGATCCACGGCGTGGCCCCCAGCCTCGCCGGTTACACGTTGATCGGGCCGGTGGGACAGGAGGTCTTCACGGACCAGATCTCCCGGCACGACGGTATCGTCGAGTTCCACTACGTCGCCCTCCACCCGGGTCTCTACACGGTGGTCCGCGAGGCCCACGGTATCGACGAGACCGTCACCACGTTCGACACGGCCACCCTCCTGGGCCCCGGGACGGTGGAGCGGACCCTGGAAGCCACGGCCAGCACGTTGCTCTGGCTGGCCCAACCCATCGGGTGGACCCTCGACCTGCTGACCGGCCAGGCGGCGGCTTCGAACACGTGCGCGAGCACGGACCACACGACGGCCGAGTGCGGCAACCCGTGCCACTACCACGGTACGTCGACCCACACCCGCATGATCGATGCCGGGGACATCTGGAGCCCCTCCATGATCCTCCACTCGCCGGCAGGTGGTCGCGCGGAGATTGAGACCGGCGTCGTCGAGCGCAACGCCGCCTTCCTCACCTTCCACGGGTGGAAGAGCGAGTTCGCCAGCTCCGGGTCCCTGGAAGCCACGGACGGGCACACCGTCGGCCTGTACCAGAAGCTCCGGTGGGGCCTGTACGAGACCGACTACTACTGGAACTGCCGTCCCATGGGGTACACCCAGAACGCCCAGGAGATCGATGAAGCCCCCGACGGCTACACGACCACGAGGTCGTTCGTGCTCACCGGGGAGAGCCAGCGCACGGGGGCCGACGATGACCGTCGGCCGGTGCCCAGCGCGATCTCGACCCACCACCGGTTCGCCGAGACCGACCACGTGGAGGACACCGAGGCCAGCCCCCGGGGGTTCACGATCCTGGACGAGATCGTCCAGTCCCTGGGCGGGTCGATCAGCTTCAGCGCCGGGGGCGTCGAGTTCGAGCGGATCGACATCGAGACCGAGGCGGGCACCAGCCATCTCTACGAGTACACCCTCCCCCGCGGCGGCGTCTACCACATCGACCGGTTGGACCGGTTGGGCAGGGCCATGGCGTTCTGCCTCGAGGGCGCCGAGGGGTGCTAGGCATGAGGCCGAAGAGGGACGGCCCCGCGGGCTGGTCCATCCTGGTCGCCATCGTGCTGGGGGGCCTGGTCGCCGTCGGTGTCCTCTGGGGCCTCTGGCTGGGAGAGCGCGCCCCTGGCCCCCAGAGCACGGGGCTCATCACCGTCCACGAGCAGGGCTGGCTCACGTCGGCCGAGCTCAGCATCGCACCGTCTGGCCAGGCTTTCGAGGCGAACCACACCTGGCAGACCCGGTTCGCTCTGGAGGATCCCGCCCGCCAACGCGTGATCCCCTACCTGCCGTGGCGTCAACAGGTCCACCCCCCGGGCAACCCAGGCGGCAGCGTGTTCGTGGAGATGACCCTGAACGGGGAGCAGGTGGTCGCCTCCAAGCTCGAGAACGGCGCGGGCACGGGCTTGGGGGACACCGCGACCCCGGGAGAAGGCGCGATCCCGGAGGAGCTGTTGGACGCCGGGGAGAACACGCTCGTGATCGAGGCCAGGGTCGTGCGCCCGGCGCTCAACGGCACGGTCGTCACGGCCCTCGGGCCACCGAGCTACGAGATCGTCTCGGAGGCCACCGATAGCGCCACCGGTCCGGTGCCGGGCCTCCACCCGGGCCTGGTGGCGACGCCGACGGCCCTCCTGGCGGGCATCGGCGTCTCCCGGGTGGCCCGCGATGCCGCCGAGCGGTTCCAAGGCGCCCGAGGGGGGAAGCCGTGAGACCGTCGGTCCCCGTCGGGCTCGTGCTGGTGGCGCTCAGCCTCGTGCTCCCCCTCGGTGGCGGCTATCACCTGAGCGTGGGCGCCGACGACGGGGTGGGCATCCAGCCGACCGAGGGCCCGAGCGAGCCCAGCGTGGACCAGGCGACGTGGCGCACAGGGACGGATCACGACTGTCGCCAGCGTCCCAACGATCTTGCCTCAGCCAGCCAGGACCCGGGGGATCTCGTGAACGCTGACCCGTTCTGCGGTCGCCTGGTCTACAACCGGGAGGTCCCGGACTTCGCGGTCCAAAGCCCTCGGGATCAGGACTACCACACCTGGGCGCTGCCCGGCCCGGCAAGCCAGCTCTCGTTCGACGTGGTGATGACCTCGTACGTGGGGACCTACGGCCTGGAGACGTGCCTGCCTTGGTGCGCGGACCCGTTCGGGGCGGGCATGCTGCTCTACGAGACACCGCACATGGTCGCAGCCGAGATCGACCTCACCGACGACGAGGAGGTCGTGGCGTCCTCCGATGCCGGCTGGCAACGGTTCAACCTGGGCCTGCGCCTGCCAAGCACCGGGGGCGTGTTCCAGGGCCTGGCAGGCGAGCATGCCGCCGACGGTTGGGCCGTGCCCATCCACGACGTGACCTTCGTGGCGTTCCTGCAGGATGCTGTCTGGGAGCCCATCGACGATGAGGCGCTGGTGGACCACGTCCGCTCGATGCAGCAGAGCGGGCACATGTCGTGGTCGGCCATCCCGTCGGTGTGCGGGTACACGCCGGATGGCGATCTGTCTGCCCGAGGCCGGGCCAGCCTGGGATGCGAGGTCCGGTTCGAGTGGCTCCAGGAGGAGGGGGAGACGACCGGACGGCTCGATGGGTACGGCGGCAAGTGCCAGACCCCGGCCTACGTGTGCGGCATGAACACCCCGGCGTGGTACGCTCAGCTTAGCTGCCAGGCGGGCACCGGCTTTTGCAGTGCGCCGGGGGCCCACGTTGGGGACCCGCCGGGTGAGGGTCCGGTTCTGGAGCGCGGCACGGACGCGGGCGGGCTGATCCACGATCGTCCCGCGGACAGCACCGCAGGGTACCGCGTCTGGCATTTCGTGGTCGCGCCCACGCCCAGCCCTTGCCAGGGCTTCGTCGAGCCAGGGTTCCGCTCGGCCCAGCACAGCCCCGGGTTCCCGGTCCCCTACCTGGCCCACGACCTGGACATCTACGTGCCGGCCGCCCAGGCCCGTGGGTTCACCGCGACGGGGACAGTGGAGACCCTTGCCCGCGGCGAGGGCAGCAGGGGCATCGAGGCGCTGATCGATGTCGCCGAAGGCGGCGCGTCGGTGGCCTGGCGCGAGCACCGTGCCGAGCCCAACGCGGACCCGACGGCCAACCCCCTGGCAGACACGACGGGCACACAGGTCCGCGTCGACCGGGTGCTCGATGAAGACTGCCTGGCCCTGGAGAGCACGGTGGAGAGCCCGGACACGGTCGATCCGTGGATCGACGTCATCGACGCCCGAGCGATCAACGACCTCACAGCTGTCACCCTGCAGGACGAGGCTCGGCTGGTCGACGGTGACCTCGGGGCCTATGCTGCCGCGGGCCGATCCATGCCCCCGGAGGATGGGGATGCGAGCAACCGGCCGGGGCCGGCCCGCATCCAGTTGGAGGGCACCGTGGGCCTCTTCGCCGACAAGGACGACGACGGCGAGCTCGACCGGTTGCCCTTCAGCCGGCTCTGGCCGGGCTGGGACGCCGCCGGCGCCTACCCCATGTTCTGGGACATGTGGCTGGACGAGAGCCTCGAGGTCGCCCCGGATCTAGGGTGCAGCCTCACAGAGGCTGGGGCAAGCGTGGCCGCAGGGACGCCGCACGGGGATGATTGGCGCTTGCCCGCCCAGATGTACGAGCAAGGCTACGGTCCAGGCACGGGTTTGCTGGTGGCCGTCTACCAGTCCGAACCCAGCGCATGGGAGCACGGGGCCACCGGCACGATGGTCCTGGCGCCAGGCGCGGACCGCGGCGCGGTCACCCTGCTCATGAGCCAGGGCCTCTACCGGCTCTACAACACGACCTCGCCTGCCGGGGTCGAGGTCCGCCAACAGGTCGACACCCTCCTTGAGGCCCTGTCCAGCTACGCGACCGACGAGCTGGGGGATCCTCCCCCGCTGGTGGTGATCCCCAGGGAGCAGGTGCCTGGGGATCCCAACGGGATGAGCGACTTCGAGCCGCAGTGCGGTCAACCGACAGGCGGCTTCCAGAGCGGTTGGACCTTCCTTCACGCGTGCCCGGGCGTGGCTGGCTGCCGCGGGGACACGCTGGTCACCGCCTACGTCCGCGATGGCGGGCCAGATCCTTCCCCGGGGCCGACCAGGTACGACTGGATCCAGCCCTTCGTCCCCGGGGATGCCGACAGCGATGACGAGCGAACATGGGAGGGCAAGGCCCTCTGGGTCGACGTCGACCCCTTGGACGGTGATCCCGCCAGGAGCCGGTGACGACCCGCCCACACCCTTTTCTCTCTGTCGCCGTTGTCGGGCCGTGGCCCTCCCCGTCTCCCTCGAGGACATCCAGCACGCCCGCCAGGTCCTGGCCGATCCGTTGGAGCGCGGCGTGATCAAGCAGACACCCACGATCACCAGCCAGGCTGTCAGCGAGACCAGCGGTCGCGAGATCCTGCTCAAGCTGGAGAACCTCCAGCGCACCGGCTCGTTCAAGGTCCGGGGCGCCTACACCAAGATCGCCAGCCTCAGCGACAGCCAGCGGAGCAAGGGGGTCATCGCGGCCTCGGCCGGCAACCACGCCCAGGGGGTGGCCCTGGCTGCCCGGGATCTGGACGCTCGCGCCGTGATCTGCATGCCCGAGGATGCCCCCCTGGCCAAGGTCCAGGCCACCCGGGACCTCGATGCCGAGGTCATCCTGGTCGGCGACGACTACAACGCGGCCTACGATCACGCCCGGACCCTCGAGGCCGAGCGCGGCCTCACCTTCGTGCACCCCTACGACGATCCGTTGGTCATCGCTGGCCAGGGCACCGTCGGCCTGGAGCTCGTCGAGGCCGCCGAGGACCTGGATGCCGTGGTCGTCGGCGTCGGCGGCGGGGGCTTGCTGGCCGGGATCGCCGTGGCGGTCAAGGCGCTGTCCCCGGAGACCGACGTGATCGGCGTGGAACCCACCGGAGCTGCCTCCCTGGCCGGGTCGCTCAAGAAGGGCGCCAAGGTCCGGCTGGACCGCGTCGACACCATCGCCGACGGGCTGGCGACCAAGGAGACCGGCGACCTTGGGTACGAGATCGCCCAGGAGCTGGTCGATCGCGTGGTGACCGTCTCGGACGATGCCATCGCCAACGCGATCCTCTTCCTGCTCGAACGGGAGAAGAGCCTGGCCGAGGGCGCTGGGGCCGCAGCCACCGCCGCCCTGATCGAGGGCTTGGTCGGCGCCGGGACCGGTCCGGTGGCCTCGGTGATCAGCGGCGGCAACATCGATGTCACCTTGCTCGAGCACGTCATCGACCGGGGCCTGGTCCGCTCGGGCCGGTTCGTGAAGTTCGACGTGCCCTTGCCCGACCGGCCGGGCTCGCTCTACGATCTCCTCGGGGTCATCGCCGACCAGCAGGCCAACATCCACCGGGTCACCCACGACCATCGGGTGGCCGAGGCCGGTGTGCGCACGGTCCTGGTCCGCGTCGAGGCCGAGACCCGCGGCCCGGACCACGTCGACGAGCTGCTGGAGGCCCTGGAGGCCGCCGGGTACGAGGCACGGCTGGAGCACTGAGGGCCCGATCACGCTGCCTTGCGGCTACTCCGTCCAGTAGAAGGCGGGTCCGAACGCTTTTAAGGGCCATGCTTGATGGCGGCAGCGACGGCCCATGGATATCGCTGTTCTTGTGAAAGGGGTTCCCGACTTCCGCGAAGGGAAGGTTCAGTTCAAGGAAGACAACACGCTGAACCGCGGTGCCACCCCCACCGTCTTGAACCCCAACGACAGGTTCGCGCTGGAGGCCGCGCGAGCGCTCAAGGTCAAGCATGGGGCCACCATCCACGTGATCTCCATGGGGCCTCCGAACTACGCCACGATCCTCCAGCAGGCCATGGAGGTCGTCGGCGACCATCTCTACCTCCTGTCCGACTTCAAGCTTGCCGCCTCGGATACGTGGGCCACCGCCCATGCCTTGTCCACGGCCATCCGCAAGATCGGCGACATCGACATGGTCCTGGCTGGCTTCAAGTCAGCCGACGGCGAGACCGGGCAGACCGGTCCCCAGACCTCGCTGATGCTCGACATGCCGATCCTCACCCACACGATGCGTCTGACGGTCTTCCCGGAGGACGAGCGGTTCGAGGCCGAACGGCTTGTGGCCGACGAGATCGAGGTCTGCGAGGGCCCGCTGCCCGCGTTCATCGTCACCGACCCGGCCTTCGAGGTCGAGTTCACCAAGGCCAGCGATCGTCTGACCCTGCTGGACATCGAGGCCGAGCAGGCCGATCGCGTGGCCGACGTCCGTGAGGCCCTGGAGACCGACGAGGCCGACCCCGACAGGATGACCACCTGGGACGTCGAGGCCCTGGGCATCCCCGAGGACCGTGTCGGCCTCAAGGGCTCGCCGACCATCGTGCGCACGGTCGACCCGATCCCGGCACCCCCCTCGGAGCGGGACGCCGAGATCCTCGATGGTGACGACCCCGACGACCTGGCCAAGCTGGCCGAGATCGTCGTCGAGAAGGGGGACCTCCGATGAGCCTCCCCGACGAACTCCCGTACGAGATCCGCCAGGACGGCGAGTACCGGGACATGTGGGTCTACTGCGAGTCCCGCGACGGCCAACTGCTGGACGTCTCCCTGGAGATGCTCGGCAAGGCCCGCGAGCTCATGGACGCGTACAACGACGAGTACGAGACCGACGAGAACGTCGTCGCCGTGGTCGTGGGCCCCGATGCCCCGCTTCTGGGCAAGGAGGCCATCGAGCACGGGGCCGACATCGCCTACGTCGCCGAGCACGACGAGCTCGAGGTCTTCCGCTTGTGGCCCTACACCCGCGTGGTCGCCCGTGCAGCCCTCTTGAACGACGGCTACAAGGACTACGACAAACCGCGTTACTTCCTCTTCCCCGCCAGCAACAACGGCCGCGACCTGTCGGCCACCGTAGCCGGGCGCCTGGACACGGGCCTGGCCAGCGACTGCGACGAGCTGTACATCGAGGACGTCGAGATCAAGCACCGGTTCAAGACCGGCGGCGATCCCACGGTGTTCGAGCGGATCCTCCACATGGTCCGGCCGGATTTCTCCGGGTTCGAACACTCCACCATCCTGTGCCTGGACAACCTGGACCGCGACTTCCACCCGCAGGCGTGCTCGGTGATCCCGGGCGCCTTCGACGTGCCCGAACCGGATCGTTCCCGGGATGGCAAGATCCTCAACATCCCGGTCCAGCTCGAGGACAAGGACACCCTGATCACGGTCAAGGAGCGCAGGAAGCTGGACACCGGCGTCGACCTGGGCAAGCACGACACGGTCGTCGCCGTGGGCCGCGGCATCAACGAGGACCCCAGCCACGGGCTGCGGTTGGGCGCCGATCTGACCAAGCTGCTCGAGGGCGGCTACGGCCTCTCCCGAGGCGTCATCACGGCCAACTACGAGGTCGAGGGCGGCGTGGCTCAGTTCGTCGACGAGGAACGCCAGATCGGCGAGACCGGCCAGGTCGTCGAGCCCGAGCTCTACATCGCCGCCGGGATCTCCGGGGCCATCCAGCACAAGACCGGCATGGACAACTCAGAGTTCATCATCTCGATCAACACGGACCTGGAGGCGCCGATCAAGGACTTCTCCGACGTGTTCGTGCACGGGGACCTCTTCGAGGTCATCCCGCAGCTGATGAAAGAGGTCGAGCGACTCAAGGAGGGTGAACGATGACCGAGCACTACGAAGCCGTCGTCGTCGGCGCCGGCCCGGCCGGCCTGGCCGCGGCCATGGAGCTCAGCAACCAGGGCGTCCAAACCCTGGTCCTCGAACGCGGGAAGTACCCCGGCGCCAAGAACAGCACCGGCGGGATCCTGTACGGTCAGACCAACACCCCCTACAACCTCGACAGCGTCGTCCCGGGCTTCCATGAGAACGCCCCGGTCGAGCGCACCGTCGACGACTACCTCTTCCACTGCATGGCCGACGACAAGGTCAAGTCCTTCGACCTGTCCGGCCTGCACAACCACGAGCACAAGTGGAGCTACACCGTCCTTCGGGCCACCTTCGACAAGTGGCTGGGCGAGCAGGTCCACAAGGCCGCCCGGGACCACGGTGGCGGCCTGCTCTCCGAGGTCACCGTCGAGGGGCCGCTGGTCGACGACGAGACCGGCGAGATCAAAGGCGTGCGCACCGCGGAACT
>CAZBKU010000138.1:0-8285 GCA_964492585.1 uncultured Thermoplasmatales archaeon
CCCCACCCCCTACGAGATGGGTGGCGAGGGGGAGCTGGTCGAGATCTTCGAGGACGCCGGCTTCCAGGACGTGCGCGAGGAGCGGGCCACCTACGACTACGTCCTCTCCAGCCCCGACGAGTACTTCGAGCTCGTGCTGGAAGGGACCCCGCTCGGGCACTCGCTGGAGGAGGAGGACGAGGACGTCCAGGAACAGGTTCTGGCCGACACCCGCGAGAACCTCAAAGAGTACACCTACGGGGACGCGGTGATCCTCCCGGGAGAGGCTGCCTACGTCGTAGGGACCAAGTAGGCCGCGATCGCGGCTGGCTTCCGGTGCCACGCAGCCTACGACCTGCGAGGGTTTATAGGTGGACCCGCGAACTCCAGGGCCGGAGGCAGTACCGTGGGAGGAAACGACCCTACGACCAGAGACAGAGGCTGGACCGTCGTCCTGACCCTGACAGCCGCCCTGGCCCTCGTCGCCATGGCCGGCTGCATCGGTCTCGGTGACGATGCCGAGACGCCGGTCCAGACGCAGTCGACACCGGCGGACGTGACCGCAGCCACCCAGGCCCTTCGCGAGGCCGGGTTCGCCGATCCCTACCTGGACGTCGAGCCCACCGGCGTCGTCCACGAGTACGAGTTCTGGGTCGACGAGAACGTGGTGCTGAACCCCTTCGGTGACCGGGAGATCTGGGCCGTCGGGTTCACCGAGGATCCAGACGAGCCCGGCACCGTGCCCGGCCCCGAGATCCGGGTGGAACAGGGGGACACCGTGCGCGTGACCCTGCACAGCCCCAACACCGGATTCCCGGGCCACACGATCCACTGGCACGGTGTGGACGTGCCCTGGTCGAGCGACGGTGTGCCCTGGACCACGCAACCTATCGTGGGGCCCGAGGAGGAGGGGTCCTTCACGTACGAGTTCGTGGCCAAACAGGCAGGCACGTACTGGTACCACTGCGTCACCTCCTTCCCCGTGGACCTCGACATCGGCCTCTTCGGCGCCCTCATCGTGGAACCCCAGGACCCCGAGGCTGAGCTGCCCTACGACCGCGAGGAGACCCTGATCTTCCACGAGATGGACAGCCAGTGGGTGACGGCAGCGGGGTACGCCATCAACCCAGAGAAGGACCCCAACGCGGGGGACCTCCCCAGCAACCCCATGGACGTCGCGGGATCCCTGCAGAACCAGGCCCGCGCCGGGGTGGACCTCGGGAGCGCCGTCGTGGGCGGCGCCACCGGCGAGTACCTGTTCACGCAGGGGCCCCGGGACCACTACCCTGAGGTCAGCCCCCGGTACAAACCCCACTACGACACCTTCATGATCAACGGGAAGAGCTACCCGAACACGGACCCCGTGGAGATCCGGGAGGGCGAAACGGTGAAGCTCCGGTTCGTGAACGCGGGGCAGAACGCCCGGAGCATCCACCTCCACGGCCATCACATGCTCGTCACGCACAACGACGGGTACCCGCTCCCGAACCCGCACTGGGAGGACACGATCGGCCTGGCGCCCGGCGAGCGCGTGGACGTGCTCGTCATGGGCACGAACCCCGGCATCTGGTCGCTCCACGACCATGGCGGCATCGCCGGGAGCGGCACGACGTCGGCCAACGACTACGCGTTCCCTGGCGGCATGAAGACGGTGCTGACCTACGAGGGCTTCGAGCCTCCGGGCCAGCGGGCCCAGCCTGACGGTGACGGCGTCACCGCCGGCGACCTGGCCGTGTATGCACCCAGTTACCGGTACAGGTGACCATGGCCGGGCCCTCCCGAACCCTGTCCACCGTGGCCCTTGCCCTGGCGCTCTTGACAGCTGCCGCGGCCGGATGCCTCAGCGACACCGACGACAGCGCTGGAGCCGACGACGCCGGCGTCCCCGAGACCATCGGCCTGGACGGATGCCGAGAGGTGCTCGGCGTTTGGGATCTGGCGTACGAGGAGGTCGCCGGCTACCTACCCCCGGGCTTCGAACCCCACCCCTTCCTGCGGCCCACCGAGGACACCACCGGGCGCAACGCCTCGATGCATCTGCTTGCGCTCACCTGCACCGAGCCTTACGAGGCGAGCCTGCTCATCCCCTGGCTCCCCGTGATCCCGCCCGACCGTTTTGCCCACCCCGACGCGGACGTCTACCGCGTCATGCTCCCGTGCATCGGTGATGCCTCGATTGCAGAGATCCTCCTCGCGTGGGGCGCGCCGTGCCAGACGGCCGACGCGACCATCGAAGCCGACACCGGCACGCCGATCGGTGCCACGTGGGTGTTCGATGCCCGCAGCCCGAACCTCACGGTGCGCATGGAGGGGACCGCCGTGGCCACCGGCCTCCTGTCCCAGGAGCCGATCTTCCGGCAGTTCCACGTGGCCGACCGCCAGATCTGCGCCATCACCCACCTCGAGCTCGAGGATCACATCCACTGGGAGGGGCACAGGTTCCAGGTGGAGGCCACCGGGGATGCACGCTTCCCGACGCCGGACGAACCGGGCCAGGGCCTGCTCGCCCTACCAGGGTTCCAGATGCTGATGACACCTGTGGATCTGGAGAGCGGCGCGACGACCGACGCCTGCCCGCTCTAGGCTGCCGCTGACCGCCGCTACCCAGCGACCGGGCTCACCGGTAGCCAAAGTTTCCCTGGGCGCTCGCCGTTGAGGATCGCGTTGACCTGGCCTGCCTCGTAGGCCGGCACGGTCCGACCGTCGTCGTGGCTGCGGAGCACCAGGCGTAGGGTCTCACCCTCCTCGAAGACGTCCTCCTGGGGGTACATCTCGATGGTGACCGGGATCTCCTGGCCCGGGATGACGCGCCGGGGTTGGTCGACGCCCTCGCGGTAGATCGGGTTCAGGTAGCCGTGGTTCTCCCGGACCCAGGTTCCATCGCGCAGGACCTCGAGCACGGCCACCAGGTGGACCTCTTCGCTCTCGGTGACCATGGTGAGGTTCAGGTGCGGTGTGCCGCTCGTGTGGAGGTCCTGCTCCAGGGCCTGGCTCTGGAGGACGACCTGGCCCTGATCGGGGACCGCGGTCGTCTCGGGGCTGGCCTGCCAGGCGATCTCGCCGTCGGGGGGCTGATCCCAGGAGAGCCCGTCCTCGGTGAGGTTCAGGGGTCGCCAGGTGGCGTTGGCCGGCGGCCAGGTGTCCTGGTAGATCTGCCAGGTGCCGGTGCTATCCTGGACGTAGGCCTGATCCTGGTCGAACAGGCCGGTGTCGGCCCCGTTGAGGGTCTGGTCGAAGAAGGCCGTGGCCAGCTCCCACCAGTCGCCGTAGGCATCGTCGGCGTCGTCGGGGTACTGGTGGCCCCACTGGCCGGCGATCAGGGTCTTGTCGGTGTCGAGATCGTTGTACCAGGTCTTGATGTGGTCGGGCTTGACGTTCCAGTCGGCCAGGCCCTGGGCCATCAGCACGGGCACCTCGACCTGGTCGGTGCGCCAGGTCAGATCCCGGTCCTGCCACCAGGCATCGTAGGTGCCCGACTGGTCGGTCCCCCGCGTCAGGTGCTCGGGTTGGTCGCACTCGGTGGCCTCGTAGGCCTGCCGGGAGAGCCAGTTCCCGTGCTGGGGGTTGGCCGTGGGGGCTGTGGCGAAACCGGTGTACCCGGCGTTGGTGGACAGGTGGTTGTCGTAGGGCACCCCGCCCTTGTGATGGTAGTGGTAGAAGCTCGTGCTGGCCACGATGGGGATCACACCGCCCAGGTGCTCGTTGTTCGCGATGGCGGCGATGTGGGCCTCGCTGCCGGGGTAGCTGGCGCCGATGAACCCGACGTCGCCGCTGCTCCAGTCCTGCGTGCCGAGGAACTCGGTCAGGTGCCAGGCATCCAGGATGTCCAGTGAGCCCCGAAGATCCAGGCAACCGCCCGAGTCGGCGGTCCCGCGCACATCGGCGTAGGCGAACGCGAAGCCCCGTTGGACGAACTGTTCGACGAAGGTCCCGGCGGGCTGGCCGACCATGGGCTCGATCGCCATGGCCCGGCCGGGGGCGTTGTACGGTGTGAACTCCGTGATCACCGGCACGGGCTCGTCGGTGGCCGGCCGGACGATCCTGACGTGGATCTCGATCTCGTGGTCCGGGATCTCGACCAGCTCGGCGTGCTCGAGAAGCTCCATGCCCGGGTCGCGCTCGGGCAGCGTGTAGTCGCTGGCCGGGTCGCCAGGGTCATCGGTCGCGTTCTCGTCGAGCCCCTCGTCGCCACCGAGGCATCCCGCCAAGCCGGCGGTCACCAGGAGCACCAGGGTCAGGATCGTCAGCTGTCGCATGGTGGCCAGCCGTGCTGGCGGGTCAAGAACCTTCCGGGGCCTGGCTCGTCACCGCCGCCGGTCCCGGTGACCGGTCGGTTCACCCAAGACATCACCCACAAGGTTCCTAAACCCCCCACGCCCCTCAGGGGACGAGACCATGGACCGCTGGCTGACCATCGCGCTGACCGCCGCCCTCTTGACCGTGGGCTGCGTCGGCGCGCTCGACGGCGACGACGAGCTGGAGGAGGCGACCACCCTGGAGGATCTGACCCCCATCACGGAGGTCCAGGACCGCCATGAGCTGAACTTCACCATCGACGACGGACCGAGCCACACCCTCGAGGAGGGACCGTACGAGATCCTCGACGGCATCGGCGTGCACGTCAACGTGCCCCTGGAGGCGACTGAGGGGGCCGCGGCCGCCGCCGGCATGGCCAACGTCCACATGGGCATCTTCCTGCCGGACATCCCCGGCTGCGGGTACGACAGCCTTGACCTTGGTGAGACCGTCGATCTCTCCGCCGTCGAGGACCTGGAGGCCAACGCCAGCTCCGAGGGTTGCCAGGTCCCCGTCGTGGCCGACATCGGACCCTACTACAGCAGCACCGGTACCCCGGCCCCCCAGCTCGAGGGTGACTCGCCGGCCACCGAGCCGGCCGAGCGCCTGGGCGGGTTCCTGATCGAGCAGCTGGTCCCCCACGGGTACGCGGTGGCCCAGGTCAGCGTGTTCGGCACCGGCGACAGCGGTCACTGCATGGACCTGATGGGCGACAGCGAACAGGCCGGGATCGACGGCGCCGTCGAGTTCCTGGGCGAGGCCCCGTTCTCCAACGGCAACGTCGGTCTCACCGGCCGCAGCTACGACGGCACCACGCCCTGGGAGGCCGCGGCCACCGCCGAGGCCAACGACCACCTCAAGACCATCGCACCCATCAGTGGCCTGCTGGGCCTGCGTGATCTGATGTGGCAGAACGGCTCCAGCGAGTCCCGCGGCGGCACAGGTCTGCTCTACGGTCTCTACTACACCTTCGCGATCGACGGCAAGGCCGACGACCTCGAGCACGTGGCCTGCCCGGATGCCACGCTCCTGGGCGGTCCCATGAGCTGGGCCGCGTACGCCACCGGCGGTGACATGGGCCAAGCCGACGAGGCCTACTGGGCCGAGCGATCGGACTTCTTCGGCAAGGCCCTGGAGAACTACGACGGCAGCGTCTACCTGATCCACGGCTTGCAGGACTGGAACGTCGACCCACATATGGCCCTGCCTGCCTTCGGACAGCTCCAGGACGCCGGCATCGAGACCAAGGCCCTGCTCGGCCAGTGGGATCACGCCTACCCAGACCGTAAGAGCAACCACGAGGACCAAGGCAGCGGCTACGGCGAGGAGGCCTTCCCGGCTACCGTCCGCCACGACTGGGCCCAGGACCTGCTCGTGTGGTTCGACCATTACCTCAAGGGCACCGGCGAACAGCCCCAGCTCCACGCCGAGGTCCAGGACAACCAGGGCTTCTGGCGGATCCACGACACCTACCCGCCGGCCGAGACCAAGCCCGTCGAGCTCACCCTGGCCGAGACGACAGCGTCCTCCATGGACCCGACCGGCACCATCGCGCCCGAGCAGACCATGACGGTCGCCTGGGATCCGGTCAACGACGATCAGCCCCTGCGGATCACCGGTATGCCGACCTTCCACGTCCAGGTCACGCCTACCGGGCCCGGCGGCCAGCTCTTCGCCGAGCTGCGCGACGCCGAGACCGGGCTACGCCTGGGGCATGCCATCATGGATCTGCGCTACCACGCCGGCGGCGACGAGATGCAGACCGTCACCCCGGTCGAGCAGATCACGGCCAAGATGCAGTTCTTCGCCATGGACGTCACCGTGCCCGCCGGACACGGCCTTGAGCTCCACATCGCGTCCACGGGCGAGGACTACCTGCCCTCGGCGGTCAGCTCGCCGGTCCAGGTCCACATGACCGAGGAGAGCGTGCTCGCCCTGCCGAGCCTGGAGCCCACGGCCGAGGACTACTTCCTCCCGCCGGGCCAGGGGGACGTGCTCGGCGACGGTGTGCCTGACGACGTGGCCAACGGCACGGCCAGCTGAGACGTCGACTTGGACGGGTCCCCGGGCCGGCCGTCAGCTGGCCGGGGGCTCGGTCTCCAACAGCTCGATCGTCACCTGGACCGAGGTCGGGTTGGCGTCGGCCTCCAGCAGGTGCTCGTTCCCGTTCAGCACCAGCCGGAAGCGGCCGTTGGCAGCGTAGCCGATCAGGTTGAGAAGCGAGACGGTCGGCCATGGCCAGCCGGCCAGGTCGGCCTCCGGGTCGAAGGTCCGATCCGGGCGCCCGACCTTGAGCTGGGCGCGGCCTTGCCCGGCCCGCTCGATGGTCAAGGGGACCACGCCGGCGATGGCCTTCTTGAAGAGGACATCGAAGAGGTCGTCGGCCGACCAGGTCTCGGGGTCGGGGCCGTTCCGATGAAGCTGGTGGATCAGGTCGAGCAACCGTTCGACGACCTCGGTGGTCTCGTCCCACTCCAGGCCCCACCAGGAGTCCGGGTAGCCTTCCAGGCCCTCTTGGTGACCATCCCAGGCGATCTCCAGAAGCAGCCGGAGCGTGTCCTGGATGGCGGTTTGGAGCATCGGCAGGTCGGGGGGGCTCTCCTGGGCCAGCCCGGCCCGGACCATGGCCTCCTCCAGGGGTCGTGGCGCCTTGGAGTAGATGGTGCCGCTGAGGTGCAGGTCGTTCCCCCAGGTGATCTCGCCGTGGGAGTAGAGGTTGCCGTTGATGGTCACGTCGTCGCCGAGCTCGATCCCCTTGGCGCCGAACACGTCGCCCTGGCAGACCGTGTGGTCACCGAGGTGGACCCTGCCGGTGGCAAGGACCCCCTCCTCCAGCCGGGTCCCCGCAGGGGCGTCGTAATCCCCCTCGACGAAGAGGGGGCCCTCGGGGTGGTCGGCAGCCATCAGGTAAGGTTCTGCAGGTCCCACGTATAAAGCCCCCTTCCGTGGGGCCCCGCGCGACCCGACCTAGGGGCCCTCCTGCACAAGGGCAGTGGTCCCCCCGGCCGAGCCCGGTCCTGGCCGGCTCAAGACGCGTCGTCAGGGCCCGTGTCGCCCAGATCCCGGCTTAAGAGCGTGAAGTCCCAACTGGCCTCCTGCCCGATGGCGACTTGGTCGGGGGTCGGGGAGAGCCCCAGCCGGCTGTACCATGTCTCCCCGTCGTTGGTCACCGTCACCGTGCCGGTGGTGACCTCGGTGGCCGTGAGGTTGCCCACCTGGTAGCCAAGCGTCGCGTCGATCGGTGCCAGCAGGCCCAGGTCGTGGGTGGTGGACTGGCCGCTGCTGGAGAGGGTCGTCCTGGCTTCGATCTGGCCCTCGCCGGTGGACCAGGAGACCGTCACCACGCGACCCACGATCACGTCCTGATCGGTGATCGAGACATCCGCGGTGGTCACCTCGAACCCGTGCTCGCTGAACGCTTGCGACAGCTCGCCTTGGTTCCCGACGAAGACCTCGGGCTGAGCGTAGTAGGTGCCATCGGTCCGGTTGGCGGTGGTGTTCCCCTCTGGGGCCTCCACCTCGATCCAGGCCGCCCCCCCGCTGATCGGGCTCGGCGCCGCGATGCCGCTGACCACCGAGGTCTCGCACTCGTAGGCCCAGAGGACGAACCTGGCTGGATCCTGCGGCGCCCACGGCTCGGCGTGCTCACTGGCCTGGTCACCAGGGATCTCCCAAGCCACCTTGGCGCTCAGGCAACCCTCGGCGGTCCAGCTGTCCTGGCCGAGCAGTGGCGGCGGTCCCCCGTCGAGATCGGTCGCATCATCACCGCTTTGCGGAGCCTCGGAGACCTCGATCGCGACGACCATGCTCCCGACCACGAGCACGAAGCCCAGGATGCCCACAAGCCAGTCCGTGACCACGATGGAGCAAACGGCAGGGGGTTCTTAGGCTTTGCAGGAGAGCGCCTTGGAAGACCGGGCCACAGACCGCACAGAGGCGCTCGAGGAGCCACGGAGAGGGAGAGGGCCGGGCCATGGCGGGCGCGTCGGTCCCTAGCCGGCCATCGAACT
>CAZBKU010000139.1:0-8204 GCA_964492585.1 uncultured Thermoplasmatales archaeon
AATCCTGCCCTCCGCATCCTCGTCCGAGAGCACAGCCAAGACCAGCGGCAGGATCGAACGGCGTTAGATCATAGGGTCAGGTTCCACCGCGTCGCTGACCGACCGGAGAGCCGAACCAAGCGACGTGGTCCAGGGGTCGGCGGACACCCGATCCTATGGGACCGTGCCGCAGGTGGTCCTGAGGACCTCCAGGTCGGTGCTCTTGTCCTCGTTGCCGCCGACCCACGAGCGTGCCTCGAGGCCTGATCCGTTCGGCCTGGCCCGAGATGACGACCACGTGGCCCTCGGGGCTAGGGCTCATCCCTCTCGGCCTCCGCTGACGACCACGCCATGGGCAGGTTGCTCCCTCCTGTGAACCCCTCGGCAGTGACCGCTAGCAGCCCGACGGCTACGTCCCCCTCGAACAGCGCCAACGCCCGGGGGACCACCTCGTCCACGGCCACGCCCTCGTCGAGCCAGCCGTAGACCCGATCAGCTAGCCGAGCCCGTGCCAGCCGCTCGCCGTCGCCGGTGACGCAGACGGCGCCGATGGGACCGGCGTGCAGGCCACAGCCCGGGAGCGGCACATCGCCCACGCGGCCAAGCAGGGTGGCTGCGGTGCCCCCGGTGGAGAGAGCGGCTGCGAACTGCTGCCCGTCGCTGGCTACGGCACCGACGGTGTCGCTGGGTCCGAACACCTCCTGGATCGGTCGATCGTAGTTCCAATGGTCCTTGAGGCTGCCAAGCTCCCAATCCGACCAGCCCGGTTGGATCTGGCCGGTCCTGACCATCTCGACGACCTTGGCGTGCTTCTCCTCGGCGGCCGCGGTCCGGGGGTCGTGGTCCTCGTGGCCCCGGGCCCGAGCGTACCGTTGGGCCCCCTCCCCCACGAGCAGGTCGTGAGGCGTCTCCAGCAGGTCGGTCGCCACGGCCACGGGGTAGCGGACGCGACGCAGCCCGGCCACCGCACCGTACCGGCCGTCCGAGGTCATCACCGCGGCATCCATCTCGATGGTCTCCCCATCGAACCGGAGGTTGCTGCCGGTGCCGGCGTTGAACCGCTCGTCGTCCTCCAGGTGCTTGGTGGCCGCCACGACAGCCTCCAAGGGGCCTTGGCCCTCCTCGAGGACCTCCATGCCGGCCTGGGCGGCAGCCTCGGGGCCGTCGTGCTGCTTCGTGTCGAAGCTACCTGCGCCACCGTGGGCCAGGACCTTCAAACTCATGTACGGCCCAGCGGCAAGCAGGTCAAGGAGGTTTCCGGGGGGACCAGCCGGTCGGAGCTCTCAGGGCGACGCTTGCCGAGGATCCGCTACTCCGCCACGTCCATCGCTTCGATCGTCACCGACCCGTCTTCCTTCACTAGCACGGCGTGGTTGGCAGGGACCTTCTGCCAGACTCGATCATCGTCCCAGAGCGCCTCGCTGGCGATCAGCACGGTCCCGGACCCGTCTGGACCTTGGGCGGTGAACCGGCCAGCCTCGCACGAGAAGGCCTCGGCTTGGCCGACGTAGAGCGAGTGAGGGGTCACGCCGTGGGGATGGGCATAGCGGGTGGCCACCATCGAGCGACCGTCTGTGAGGCACAGGTTGGCGAACGTCGTGGCCTCCCCCTGGCCGACCTGCTCTTTCATCGTGTTGAGCTCCCCCAAGGCCCCGCAGAGCGCTTGGACCAGCTCCTGAGGGCTGGGATCCAGAGCCCCGGCGCCCAGGTGGGCTTGGGCGAGGGCGAAGGCGTGCTCGCTGTCGGTGGAGCCCTGGATGCTGAAGTACAGGTCATCGTCGAGCTCGTCCTTGAGACGGCGGATGATGGCTCGGTAGGCCCCCAGGTTCCCGTTGTGCATGAACAGGAGGCGCTGGCGACCCTGTTCGAGACGGTCAAGATCGTCGGTGTCCTGGTGGGTATGCTGGCCACCCCGGAAGGGGTGGCAGTTGAGCTGTTGGACAGGGAGGCCCGGGGAGGCGGCACGCACGTGGGACAGGAAGACCGGGGTCTCCACCAGCGGGGAGACGTGCCGCATGTTCTCGTCGGACCAGGCCGGATGGATCGTGCGGTAGATCGCCGGTTGCCGGGAGAGGCTGGGGTCGTACCATCCCACCCCCCATCCGTCACCGTTCAGGGGCTCCTCGCGCTCGTGGGCGTGGACGCTCTGGTGGATGATGCTGTGCTCGGGCTCGTAGAGCAGGGTGCTCAACCGGACGGGGGTCCCGTGGTAGGCGACGAAACGGCACATGTAGGCCCATGGACCATCGCCATCATGAGCGTGAGGTCCAAGCCCTTCACCCCGGCGGTCCAGGAAGCCACGACCCGCCGGGTCTGGGTGTCGCGTCCCTGGCCAGGATGGATCCCCCGGCCTGCAGCGGTCGGGACCGCCGCTAGGCCCCCGAACCGGCTGGTACGGCGCGGTAGGCCGGCCCGGATCTGCCCAGGGCCCCCAACCAAAAACCCAATGGCCATGAGCCCCCAATAGACGAGCACAGGGGACGTTTCATGCCCGACAAAGATACTCCGCTTATCGAGCTGACCGTTTCGGACGTCATGCGGACCGAGTTCCCCGCCGTGCGGCCCGATGAGGCCTGCTCGAAGGTTCTCTCGGTGTTCGCCGACGAGGTGGCCCCTGCCGTCGTGGTCACCGACGAGAAGGGACGCTACAAGGGCTTCATCTCCGAGAGGGACGTCCTCCGGAACCGCATGGACTACAGCCAGGCGGCCATCGAGTCGATCCTACCCTCCCACTCGGCGCCCACGATGAGCCCTGACGACCGGCTTGTCGACGCCGCTGCCCGGATCCTGGATGCCAACGCCCGGGGTGTGGCGGTCATCGAGAAGGAGGACCATGTGGACCGCGTCACTGGGATCCTCGTCCGTGAGGACATCATCGAGGCTGCCGCCGAGCGAGAGCTGGCCGACGAGCCCCTGGCCAACCACATGACCCGGGATGTCCAGACCGGCATGGCCGACGATAGCGTGGCCAAGGGCCTGGCCGACATGCGCCAGGGCGGGTTCTCTCACCTCCCGGTGGTCGAGGACGGTCGCTTGGCCGGTATCGTGACGACCCACGACGTCATCCGACGGGTCCTGGCTCCCATGCGCGGTGACGAGAGCGAGGGGTGGAAGAGCGGTGAGTGGGACCGTCCGCTCAGCATCCCGCTCTCCGGCATCATGACCTCGCCGGTCGTCAGCCTCCCCCGGGGCGCGACCTACCGCGAGGCCGCCGAGCTCATCGCCGGCAAGGGGATCGGGAGCGTGGTGATCACCAAGGACGGCGAGTTCCCGTACGGGATCGTCTCCCGGCGCGACCTGCTTGAACCGGTGGCCTTGTTGACCCAGGAGGTGCCGACCATCGTGGTCCACTTCTCCAGCAAGGACACCAGCCGCGAAGGGTACGAGACCAGCGGCGCGCCCGACGACATCAAGTCGTTCCTCAAGCGCTACCAATCCAGGCTCGAGCCCGGGCTTCTGCTGATCCACGCCAAACGCCACAAGGACAGGAACCGGGGCGTGGACCTCTGGCACATCCGCCTGAACCTCTCCTCGGACCTAGGCAAGTTCTACGCCGTCGGCGAGGGCTGGGGCATGAAGCATGCCACCCGTCTGGCCGTCGACAAGCTCGAACGGGAGGTCCGCCGGGCCAAGGAGGAGATGCTCGAACATCCCAGCCGGGAGTACATCGAGGACCTGCTCTACTGAACCATCGGGCAGGTCCCGGGTGGCCGGCTGAAGGTCATAGGTTTATTGGGGTTTCCCCATTCGCCTTCGATGGCTCTGAACGTCCGGGACGTCATGACGGAGGAGGTCAGCACGATCTCCCCCGATGCCCTGCTGGTCACCGCGGCCCGGGAGATCATCGAGAAGCGGTACAGCGGCATCCCGGTCACCGACGACGGTGAACTCGTCGGGCTGGTGGAGGTCGAGGATCTGCTGCCCAGGCCAAGCCAGGTCCCGTTCACCCGGGTCCCGGTCCTCGAGTTCCAGGGGGGATGGGTGGAGGAGGACGACCTGTCGGCGTTCTACGAGGCCCTCCAGGAGCTGACCGTCGGGGAGGTGATGCGGGTCGAGCTTCCGACCATCCCCGCCGATGCGCCTCTGGGGAAAGCGCTGAGCCAGCTCATCCAGAACGAGTACCGGCGCCTGTTGGCGGTGGACGATGACGGTCGCCTTGTTGGGGTTCTCACTCGGACCGACCTGCTTAGGATCCTGCTCGAGGTAGCCTGATGGCCAGCGAGTTCACCGGTGCCCTGATCGATGTCGTCATCCTCCTCCTGGCGGCCCAGCTCACGGGTTGGCTCTTCCAGAGGTTCAAGCAGCCGGCCGTGATCGGCGAGGTGGTCGCGGGGATCTTGATCGGACCGTCCTTGTTCGGGATGGTCCACGAGACCGAACTGTTGACGTTCCTGGCAGAGCTCGGCGCCATCTTCCTCCTGTTCTTGGTAGGGATCGAGACCCGGCTGAAGGACATCCTCGAGGTCGGGACCGAGGCCTTCGCCGTGGCAGCCCTCGGCGTGATCCTCCCCTTCGTCTCAGGGTACTACTTCGGGGTCTACATGGGGTTCGGTTTCGTGGCCAACCTGTTCCTAGGCACGGCCCTGGTGGCGACCAGCGTGGGGATCACCGCCCGGGTGCTCCAGGAGCTCAACGTCCTCTCGCGGACCTACAGCCGGATCATCCTGGGTGCGGCGGTCATCGACGACGTCCTGGGTCTGATCGTGCTTGCCGTGGTCTCGGGGATCGCGGTCGCTGGTGCGGTGCAGGTCGCTGCGATCACCAGACTGATCCTCCTGTCGGTGGCCTTCGTGGGAGGTGCGGCCCTCTTCGTGCCAGTCATGGGCCGGATCCCGATGGACAAGATCCCCTTCAGGAGCCCTTTGGGCTTCGGCGTCGTCTTCGGTGTGGGCATGGCGGCCTTGTCGGCCTGGATCGGGCTGGCCCCCATCGTGGGCGCCTTCTTCGCCGGCATGATCCTGGCCGAGATCAAAGCCGACCACGACATCGAGGACCCGGTGCACGGCATCTCGGTCCTCTTGACCCCCATCTTCTTCGCCGTGGTCGGGCTCCAGCTCGACCTGACGGCCCTGACCCAGCCCACGATCCTGGTGGCCGGGACCGCGCTGAGCGTGCTGGCGGTCGTCGGGAAGCTTGTCGGCGGTTTCGGGGCGATCAAGCGAGGCTTCCGCGAAGCAAGCGTCGTCGGCATGGGGATCGTGCCCCGTGGCGAGGTCGGGCTGATCGTGGCCGCGATCGGGCTCTCGTCAGGCGCGGTGAACAACGAGGAGTACGCGATCGTCCTCTTCGTGGTCGTCATCACCACCCTGGTGGCTCCGCTCTTCCTACGGCCGTTGATCGCCTGGGCCGAGGCCGAGGAGAAACCCCTCGACGAGCCCGGCGGCAGCCCTGATGCCCCCAGCGGCCCCTGAGCCAGCCACCAAGCCGCTGGCGCCGGCCGGGTACCGACCCCCAGGCGAGCCCTTGGGTGGGCGGACGAGCACGCTCCTCCCACCCCCCATTTTCTTCGTTCGAAGCCTATAAATATCCCGAGAGGTGTGGTGTTGTCACCGAGCGGGGTAACACACCGCTCGGGGGGCTGAGCCTGGGAGGCTGAGCATCATCGCGACCCGCCCCCAGCCGAGGGCTTCGACCTCAGCTGGGGACGAGGGTCACCTCCTCTGGCCGGTCCAACACGCCACAGAGGGGTATGAGCCATGCACCACACCAAGCTAGCTGTAGCTCTGGCTCTCCTCCTTCTGCCCACCGGTGCCGTGCTGGGCAAGGAGATCCAGGGTCAAGCGCGAGCTGTCGAACACCACACGAGCTACGTCCAATTGATCGCCGACGAGGGGGAGCAGGCCCCCGGCTTCGCGGCCATCGCAGGGATCGTCTCCTGCAAGCCGACCGGGGTCATGGCCGATGCCGTGCTCTGGTTCGACGACCAGATCCTGTTCCGGACAGGACGGGCCCAGCCGGACACCGCCTGCATCACCGAGGACGAGGCAGGCTCCCACGTCTGGGCCGCCGAGGAGGGCGCACCGGACCCGCGGGAAGCTCCGTCGCTATCCCCGACCGGCAAAGAGTACGCGTTCACCGATCCCAACGGGATCGACTGGGTGGTCACCGAGTACGTCTACCACCAGATCCATGCCTACCGACAGGAGGAAACCCGGGTGAGCGTCGGGGACACGAGCGCCGGCGTCGGCGCCGAGGCCGAGGCTCGGTTCATCCCGTACTACACGTGGGTCGTCGAGATCGGACCCAGCGTGGTCGACCCGACCATCGAGGACCACTACAACTTCGTGACGGTCATCGACTTCGACCGGCTACGACACGGGCCCGACGGACGCATCGCCCACACCGGCGATGGGGATCCCAAGGATGGGGACTCTCACAACGCCAGCGATCCAGGCGAGCGCCACGGTCTTCCCCACGCTCATGACACGGCCAAGGTCGAGCTGTGGGTCGGCGGAGAACCGGAGCCCGGCCCCGGCGAGGCCTACCACGAGGGGGTCCGCGCCGAGCGGACGACCTTGCTCCCGTCGGACATCGCGTGAGCTGGCAGGCGGACCGACGGTCTGATCGGTCGGTCCAGCCCATGGTCCCCAGCGTTCACGATGAACACCCCAACGTGGTTCGGGCGCGTCCCCGGGTCCCCTGACGAGGGGGCCCGGGCGGCCGCCCGGTCCGGTGGGGCCAGATGCGGGACCCGCCTAAGGGTCGACGCCCAGCCTGGATCGTTGGCGCATCCGGTGTGCCATCTCGTGGTACTCGTGCATCGCCTCGCGGATATCGTCGGCGCCCGGGTCCTCCAGGTCCGAGAGCCGACCTTCCAACGCCAAAAGGACGAACTGCATACCGTTGAGGTACGCGTTCAGGTAGGCAGGTTCGTCCATCCGATCCCGTGTCATGTGGCCACCAGAGCTCCGCGGGGGAGCAAGCCAACCGTAGGCTTATGTAAACATTGTAACGGACCGAGGGACAACACCCTGCTGAACGGTCACTTGTTCCTTGCCCCGAAGCAGCTCAACCTGCAGCGTCAGGCTCAAGGTCCCCCCCGGTCCTGGCGGCTGCGTGACCTCTCCGCCGAGGCCCGCGGTCCTGCTCGTGATAGCCACCCTCCTCCTGGCCGGCTGTGCCACCCCGGCATCCCAGGATGGGACCCCCCCACCGACCAGCGACGACGGGAACCAGACCCCCCCTCCGCCCCCAGACCTCACCGTCCCCGAAGCCAACGCGTCCACGTTGATGAGCTTGGTCGAGGCCCAGGTCTACCAGGATGGCGCCGAGGACCAACCCCGCTACCGCACCCCTGGGACGACCGGTCACTCCGAGACCATCGAGATCCTCGAGGGGTTGCTGGCGGACCGGAACCTGACCACTGAGACCCAGAGCTTCCAGGAGGACCTGGCCGGCCTGGGGACCGTGAACGTGACCAACCTCTACGGGGTCCGGGAGGGGACCAGCGACCAGGAGGTTTGGCTGGCGGCCCACTGGGACTCCAGGGCCTGGGCCGACGGCAACCGGCAAGCCTGCACCGGGCCCGAGGTCCTGGGCGCCAACGATGGTGCAGCCGCCGTAGCCGTCGTTCTCCATGCCATCGATCTCCTCGAGGAGACCAACCTCACCGTGCGCGTGGCCCTCTTCGACGCCGAGGACCAAGGCGGCTGCGGGGGATCGGCCGGCTACGGCGGCACGGGGTGGGCGGTGGGCTCCACCTACGCAGCCGAGCACCTGACGACCGACGAGACAGAGCGGATCGAGGCGTTGATCCTGGTCGATATGCCCGGGGACGAGAACCTGACGATCCGCCGGGAGGGGCACAGCCAGAGCCGAGCCCCGGCGCTCACCGACCGCGTGTTCGGGGTCGCCGCCGAGCTGAACGCCACGCGCTTCATCGACGAGCCCGGGCCGTCGATCACCGACGACCACGTCCCGTTCCTCGACCAAGGCGTACCGGCCGTGGACCTGATCCACCTCGACCGTGATCACCGACGGGGCCCGTTCCCGTGGACCCACCACACGATCCACGACACACCAGAGAACCTGTCAGGGGAGAGCATGGCCGAGGTGACCGAGGTCGTGGTGGCCACGGTGCTGGATCTCGATCGGACGGCTGGGACGTAGCTGGCCGGCCCCGGCCGCCAGGTAGCGACCCATCGAGCCGGGGGAACGGGCACCGTGTCCAGGGGGTGTTACAGAAAATCTATAAGCCCCCCAGGGGGTCGAGAAGCTAGCATGGT
>CAZBKU010000140.1:0-345 GCA_964492585.1 uncultured Thermoplasmatales archaeon
TCGGAGTCCGGGGAGGTCATCACGGTGGACATCTACGACGAGAGCGAGGGCTCGATCCAGGAGGTCATCCCGGACAACTCTATCCTGGATATCTTCGTCGACGGGGGGTTCAACAGCCAGGTCAAGATCCAGGTCGAGGATCCGGATGGCACGTGGAAGACCATCGTCGACAGTCAGACCGGTGCCCAGAGGGTCACCTTGTCCAGCCCAACCACGGAGATCGTGCTCCGCTGGAACCTCAACGTCCCCAACCCCTGGAACCGGTTCTCACCTCAGGCGGTCGGAAGCTTGGGCCTGGCTCTGCAGGACACCTGCGGTGTTGATCAGGACGCCTGCCGCAATTGC
>CAZBKU010000140.1:355-8082 GCA_964492585.1 uncultured Thermoplasmatales archaeon
GGTCGTTAGCTTGGGCGTGGCTCTGCTGGTCAGCGAGGGCAACGTCGCGACCACCACCATCGATCTGTCCCAGGAGTGCGAGTGGGTCAGCGGGTGCAGCACGATCGACGTCGACACCGATCGGAGCATGATCCGCCTGGTGCCGGCCCAGGTCCCCTGGTTGACCAAGCTAGGGAACTACACCCAGGCCGACGTGGGGGCCCGGCCCGGGGACATGGACATCTCCCCTAACGGATGGACGGCCTACGTCGGGACCGAGGGGGTCTACCAGATCGGTGGGGCCTACCAATCGACCCCGACAGGTTCGGACAACACCCTCTACGCGTTCAATATCACCGACGGCCTCGCTGTCCCCACCTTCACCCCTCGTACCTTCGACCATCCGATCCAGTTCGTCCGCGCCCACGAGGACGGGGTCTTCGTCGTCACCGACGACACCGGGGTCCCCGCCACGCTCTGGCACCTTGACCTCACAGGCGCGCAGATAGCCGACCTCCCCCTTGGTACAGGCGAGGTCGTCCTGGACGCCGAGGTCGGACATTTCGTCCCTGAAACGCCGACCTCCATCGACATCGCGCTAGCCATGCAGAACACCCTCAACGGGGTCGGCGACCTGGAGGTCCGACAGGGGCACAATCTCGGCCCCGGGTGGAAGAAGAGCCCGGCGGTCAAGGGCTTCTTCCAGTTCGACCACGCGGTCGACCTGAACAGCATGTTCGGGGCCTACGTCATCCAGACAGAGTTCGAATGGACGATGTCGACCGAGGATGGGCGATCGATCACCCAGTCCGCCCGGGTCCACAACGCCTTCACGGTCACCCCGCCCAACCGCAAGGTCGCCCTCTCGCCGACCTACACCCTGGAGCTGGTCGCCTGGATGGAGGACTGGGGATGAACGAGGGAGACGTCATGCGGCGGCTGGGACGCGACGACGGGATCAGCTCGATCCTGGGGTTCATCGTGGCCATGGTCATGCTCGTGGCCAGCACCGCCGGGGTGGCCTACTTCATCGCCAGCCAGCCCGATCCCCAACAGGACGAGACCAGCCAGGACCTCCAGTCGTCGGCGACCCGCGCTGCCCAGCAACTGGTGACCACGCCGGGCCAGCCCACGGACTGGCACACCTCGCCCGGGGATCTCGAACGGGCAGGGCTGCTGAAGGATGCCAGCACCGGCGTCATCGACCTCAAGAAGGTCCAAGCGCTCCGGGACGGGACGATCGACAACGGAGCGCTGCTCGACGCCCTGGACCTCCGGACCAGAGGGTACTCGATCCACGCCAAGGGAGAGGTCCACTCGAACGCGCTGATCCGACCCCCCAGCCAAGACGGGTTCTCCATCGTGGCAGGAGACGACCTGGACGATGGCAACATCGCCGACCAGAGCGAGCTCGACACGGGGAGCTGGGGGGACCTGCAGAAGGTGTGCGAGTTCAACACCAAGTGCGCCAACACCGTCCACAACTGGGAGTTCGACTGGACCCGTCATCCCAGCCAGGGGCTTGGCGACGTGTTCCCCGACCACCCGTGGTGGATCGAGACCCAGCTTGTCCCCCAACTGGCCGGTCTCCGGGCCACCTACGTCCAGGGGCCCACGCTGAACAGCTCGATCCCCGACAGCGGGGACGATAGCGCTCAGGACACGGTGTTCGACAAGTTCGACAGCGGAGACGTCCAGGTCAGCCGGTGGCGGGTCCTCCAGGAGAACGAGGACACGTGCTTGCCCGACGGGGACAGCCGGACCGGGCAGCACGCCCTAATCTTCGGACGGATCGGCAACCCCCAGGGCAAGTGCAGCGAGGGGACCCCCCACCGGGAGGTCCTGGAAGGTTACCGCGGATGGACCCTGCTGGGTCCCTACCAAGCTGGTTCGGCCGACAACCTATGGCTGAACTTCAGCCAGGTCCTGCAGGTCAGCAACGATGAAGAGGACGAGGATGGTGGCGAGGACGACGAATGCGAAGATGTCGCCTGCTTCGCGCCCAGGATCCTTTTCTGGAACGCCACCAAAGAGGGTGGCACCTGGGACCGGATCCGGCCCGAGCACAAGCCCTCCAACGGTGGATGCAGCAGCGGATGGGACGACAAGAGCCCGGCTACGGGGACCAAGTGGACCATCAAGGAGATCAACCTGTGCCAGGCCCTGCAGGACGGCCTCGGCGAGGTGTGGTTGGCGTTCTTCTGGGACTCCTGGTGTGAGAACGACCAAGGCGCTGAGATCGCATGTAGCGGATCCGCTGCGCAAGACAACATCTGGGCCATCGACGACATCACGGTGGAGGGCACCGTCGAGGCATCCACCCATACGTTCGATAGCCTGGACATAGAGCCTGATCCCGACACGGACCCCCTGCTCACCCTCAGCAGCGGCGTGGACCACAACCTCCACGAGGCGGCCAGCGAGGTCTACGAGACCAACCCTCCCCTCCGGGTCCCGCCGATCACGTGGATGCACTCCGTGGTCATGAACGGCACCAACATCCTCTCCCTGGAACCCGGTGACACTGGGGGTTGGCTGGGCGGGGTCGGCCTGGAGGCGGTAAGCGCCAGCGGGGCCCCGGATGGTGAGGAGTTCCTCGACGATCACCTCTTCAGCCGCGTCCCGTACGATCTGCATGACGGGGAGGTCTGCCCGTCTGACCCCGCTCTCGGCCTCAGGGCCGACGGGGACGGATACGCGACCTCGGAGGACGCTTGGAGCGTCGGGACAACCGGTCGACCAACCAAGGATTCGACACCACCCGACGCCCAGCTCGACGCCGTCCATGCGGCCCGTAGCGGTTCAGACTGTATCGAGGGGTACGGTACCGTCATGATGGGCCGCCCATTCACCGGCGGAGGCACCGTGGCCGCCATCGCCTACAACCTCTCCACGCTGCAGAGCGACGATCCCGACCTGTACGACGAGTTCATGATCAACCTGCTGGCCAGCATGGTGTTCCAGGATCCGACCTTCGAGCTCCAGGGTAGCGAGGTCCCTCAGAGCGTGGGTTCGCCGGTGGCCACGGCCCGCCGGGTGGCCCTGGTCACGGTCGACGACCAGGAGCGCTACACGCTCCCCATGGAGATCACCGTCTACCTCTGGGAGCAGTGCGTGGACGGCGACCTGTCCACCGACGCCTGCGATCCGCCGTAAGGTGACGGGCAGACCGACCGCCACGAGACTTCACGAAAGCTTCATCAAGGGGTTGCTCTTTGCCGCTCTCCCGGGACCTTCCTGGGACGATACGGGCGCGTAGATCAGACCGGAAGATCGCCTCCTTGGCATGGAGGCGCACACGAACCGGCTTCGCCGGCTCGTGGCGGTCTCGCACGGCGACGCCGTGCTCAACTGGCCCCGAGTTCAAATCTCGGCGCGCCCTGCACACGCAACACACCGGGCGCGTAGATCAGACCGGAAGATCGCCTCCTTGGCATGGAGGAGGCCCCGAGTTCAAATCTCGGCGCGTCCACTTCAATCCCTCCAGAGAGCCTGGGGGGTAGAAATCGGCCCCTCCAGGGAGGTTGGCATTCTCGCCTCCGTCCTGGAGGTCCATCTTATTTCCCCCCAGTTCGGATTCTTGACATCGCGTACCGCGGATCCATCTCGGCGCGAACCCGGACGAGGCTCCCGCCATCAACACTATCTTTACAAACGTAAAGCACAAACCCATTGGTCGAAGCCCGTCCATGGAGACCCAAGATGGCCGAACGTAAGAGCCGGATCCCGATCGCCGGCATGAGCTGTGCCAACTGCGCCAAGACCATCACCGACAAGGTCGAAGGCCTGCCTGGCGTCCACCACGCCGATGTCAACGTCGCTACCGACGAGGGCAACGTCACCTACGACCCGGACCAGATCAGCCTGGGCCAACTGTACCAGGCCGTCCGCGAGGCCGGCTACGAGCCCCAGAGCCGGACGGTCACTGTGACGATCCAGGGCATGACCTGTGCCAACTGCGCCAAGACCAACAAGAGGGCCATCGAGGACGTCCCCGGCGTCGTGACGGCCGAGGTCAACTACGCCACCGACGAGGCCACCATCACCTACAACCCCGAGGAGACAGACCTCTCGACCATCCACCAGGCCATCGAGGACGCCGGGTACACACCCATCCGCGAGGAGGGAAGTTCGACCGAGGAGGGGGACGCCCAAGAGGCCCATGCCCTGGCCCGCCAGGCCGAGGTCGCCCACCAGCTACGCTTGACCCTGTTCGGGGCCGTGCTGTCAACCCCCCTGGTCGCGATCATGGCCGTCGAGCTGCTCGGCGCCGGCGCCCTGGTGCCCGGGAGCCTTCTCGGCATCCCGCTCACGTGGTACATGTTCGCCCTGGCCACACCAGTCCAGGTCGCCCTCGGCTGGCCGTTCTACAAGAACTCGTACAAGGCCCTGGTCAAGAACAAGACCGCCAACATGGACGTCCTGATCGCGCTCGGGTCCACCACGGCCTACGTCTACAGCCTGGCCGTGCTCCTGGGCCTGATCACCGGGGGTCTCTACTTCGACACCGCCGCCCTCATCCTCGTCTTCATCACCCTGGGGAACTACCTCGAGGCTCGCTCGAAGAGCCAGGCCGGCTCGGCGCTACGCGAGCTCCTCGAGATGGAGGCCGAGACCGCCACCCGTATCGACGACGAGGGCAACGAGACCGAGGTCCCCCTCGAGGAGATCCGGGTCGGCGACCGCGTCCGGGTGCGTCCCGGCGAGAAGATCCCCACCGACGGTGTCGTCCGCGACGGCCGGGCTGCCGTCGACGAGGCCATGGTCACCGGCGAACCGGTGCCCGTGACCAAACAGCCCGGTGACGAGGTCATCGGGTCCACCATCAACACCAACGGCTCCCTGGTCGTCGAGGCCACCAAGGTCGGCGAGGAGACCGCCCTCCAGCAGATCGTCGAGATGGTCCGCCAGGCCCAGAGCCGCCAGCCCGACATCCAGCGCCTGGCCGACCGGATCAGCGCCTGGTTCGTCCCGGCGGTCATCCTCAACGCCCTGGTCTGGGGTGCCGTCTGGTACCTCTACCCGAGCGTCTTGGCCGGGTTGGTGTCCAGCCTCCCGGTGTGGGGCCTGGTCGGCGGAGGGCCGGTGGCCGCCGGTGGCGTCTCGGGCTTCGAGTTCGCCGTGATCGTGTTCGCCAGCGCCGTGCTCATCGCCTGCCCGTGTGCCTTGGGCCTGGCGACACCGGCGGCCACCATGGTCGGGACCAGCATCGGGGCCCGCAACGGCGTCCTGTTCAAGGGAGGGGACGTGCTCGAAAGGATCCGCGACGTCGACGCCGTCGTCCTCGACAAGACCGGCACCCTCACCCACGGCCGCATGTCGGTCACCGACGTCATCGCCCTGGACCCGGCGGGCCTCGAGGACGCCCTGGCAGACGTCCAGGAGGACGGTCGGCTGGCGTCCACGGCCGGTGGTGGTCCCGAGGACACCCTTCTCCAGATCGCGGCCGCCGCCGAGAAGGGCAGCGAGCACCCGCTGGGCAAGGCCCTGGTCGAGGCCGCCGAGGACAAGGGCCTGGGGTTGCCCGAGGCCGAGAGCTTCGAGAACGTCGCCGGGCACGGGATCCGGGCCACGGTCAGCGGTCACGAGGTCCTGGTCGGCAACCGCAAGCTGATGGAGGACCAGGGTCTGGACCCAGCTCCCTACGAAGACGACCTCCAGGCCCTCGAGGAGGCCGGCAAGACCGCGATCCTGGTGGCCATCGACGGCACGCTTGCCGGCATCGTGGCCGAGGCCGACACCCAGAAGGAGACCGCCGCCGACGCCGTCGAGCTCCTCCAGGCCCGCGGTCTGGAGGTCTGGATGGTCACCGGCGACAACCAGCGCACCGCCCGGACGGTGGCCCGGGACGTCGGTATCCCCGAGGGCAACGTGATCGCTGGCGTGCTGCCCGATGAGAAGGTCGAGGTCGTCCAACGCCTCCAGAGGGAGGGCCGCCGCGTGGCCATGGTCGGCGACGGCGTCAACGACGCACCGGCCCTTGCCGAGGCCCACGTCGGCATCGCCATCGGGGCCGGGACCGACGTGGCCCTCGAGGCCGCCGATGTGACCCTGATGCGAAGCGATCCCTTGGACATCGTCAAGGCCATCCGGATCGGCCAGGGCACCCTGGCCAAGGTCAAGCAGAACCTCTTCTGGGCCCTGGGCTACAACACGGCCATGATCCCCCTGGCCAGCATCGGGCTGCTCCAGCCCGCCCTGGCGGCAGCAGCCATGGCCTTCTCCAGCGTCTCGGTCTTGACCAACAGCCTGGCCTTCACCCGCTACGACCCTCACGAGGACTACCGCCTGCTTGCCCTCCTGCGACCTGATCCAGGGGCCACGCCCACGCCGGGGTAGCCCACGGGGCCCGGCTTGGGCAGGGAGAACTGGCCGGGTCAGTGGCCGACGAGCAGCGGGCTTGGCCACGGTTCGGGCCGTTTCACCGGAAACCGGGGCCCCCGACCCCCTCTTTCGGGTCCGCGTCGAGGGACGGACTTATATATCCGAAGGTTTTCATTGGACCACAATGCAAGCCGTGATCCTGGTCAACGCGGCCCCCGGTTTCGAGTCGTCGGTCATCTCGGCGCTCAAGAAACTCGATGGGGTCGCTGGCCTCACGCGCATCAAGAAGGAGAACTTCGACATGGCCGTCCTCATCGACGTCGAGGACAGCCAGGAGATGCAGCGCTTCCTCACCAGTGAGCTCATGTTCATCTCCGGGGTCCAAGGGGCCGAACGCGTCGAGAACCCCAGCGACGCGCTCATGGCCCGCCTAACCCGGAGCGCCTGAGACCCCACCGGTCCGGCCGATCCACGGCCGGAAGGATCTTCTGCCCCTTCTTCATCGAAGCCCCAGCCTGAGGCTCGCGTCTCCCCTCGGGAGCGATCAGGCCGTCGTGGTCAGATCGCGGCGCCAGGCGCCGGACGGCAGTTGGTCGTAGACGCCGATCTCCGGCGGCGCCTTGCTGGGGGCGTCCTCCTGGTGCGAGCTCGCGATGACCTGCTTGGGCGGTACCAGCATCCAGTGGTGGTAGCGCCAGGGGCGGCCGTGCTCGGGGTGAGGCCGGGTCCGCGTCTCCGTGGTCACGACCCCCTCCAGGAGGAGGCTCCACAGGAACGCGCGCTCATCCTTCTCGAGTTCGTTGTCCGTGATCTCCAGGCGCCAATCCAGGACCTCCCGGAGGCGGACGACAAGCCCGTGGGCCTCGGGCCTCTCGACGTCCAGCCGCTGGGCCAGGACGCCGGTCATCTCCTCGACAGGCCACGCACCGCCACGAGCTGGTTCCACGCGCATGGGTCCACAAACGCCTCCCGCTTCATACGCGGCCGGATGTGGGCCAAGGGGCGGTGTAAGAAGATTCAAGAGGGGGAGCTGCGGGGTGCAGCCTCCAACGGTCCATGCCTCCGTGCGCAGCAGGGAAGCCAAGCGGGCAAGAGGGTCGGATCTTACCGGTCTGCTGCGCCCCCGGGTCGTTCGAGGTCATCTCCGCCCGTCCGGGGACGGTCGGTCGCGTCATCCAGTTCCGTCGCGGGCTCACACCGGTCCATCTGTGCCGTGTGAGGTGGAGAACGCTGCGGGATCGAAGATCGGGGTCCTGTTCGAACCTGTTCTTCGAAGAACCAAGGGGTCGACGAGACCTCGAGACCCCCTTCGGCGGCCTGTCGGTTCGCACGAACGCCAACGGTCGTCGTGGGCGCTCGTGCTCTTCTTCGACGCATCAGCGCCCCTAACGTCACCTGATGCGCCGAAGAATGGGCCCGGCCTG
>CAZBKU010000141.1:0-8008 GCA_964492585.1 uncultured Thermoplasmatales archaeon
CGCCCTGCTCTTCCGAAGCGGGAAGGTCGTCTGCACCGGGGCCAAGAGCGTGGCCGACGTCCGTCGGGCCGTCGGCATCGTGACCCAGCGGATCGAGGACGCTGGGGTCAAGGTCAACCGGGAACCGGACATCCAGGTCCAGAACATCGTCGCGTCGGCCGACCTGGAGTCCGACCTGAACCTGAACGCCATCGCCATCGGCCTGGGCCTCGAGCGGGTGGAGTACGAGCCCGAGCAGTTCCCCGGCCTGGTCTACCGGCTCGACGAGCCCAAGGTCGTGGTCCTGTTGTTCGGCTCGGGCAAGCTGGTCTGCACCGGCGCCCGCAAGCCGGACGACGCCCAGCGCGCCGTGGAGAAGATCCGCGACGAGCTGGCCGCCTTGGGCCTGCTTCACTGAGCCCGCGACCGGCATATCGTCGGGCCTCCCCCCACCCGGGGAGAGGCCCGATGCCCTCCCTCTTTTTATCCCTCTTCCAGGTCCCTAAGAGCTGAGCGTGTCAACGGGATCCTCTAGCTTCACCAGGTCGATGTGGCTCCGCGTGCTCCTGCTCGTGAGCGCGCTGGCCCTGGCCGGGATCGGCCAGTTCGTCCTGATCCAGGAGAACGACCGCCTGCACGATACAGCGGTCGCGCTCGAGGAGACGACGACCGAGGAGATCGACATCTCCCGTCTGATCCTGGCCCAGGTCCGCGATCTGGTCCATCGGGGTAGCACGGCCGACACCTCGGAGCTTGAAACCAGCCTGGAGGCCGACATCCGACACCTCGAAGGCCTCCACGCGCGACGGGCAAGCCTTGTCACCCAAGCCCCGGGGCCCCCGGTCCCGGCCGGGGTGGACGACCGGGTCGGCGCCATGGTGTTGGCGACCGAGCAGATCCTTGGGCCCGACGGTCCGGCGGCGCACACCCAGGACCGCCTGGAGGACCTCGAGCGGCTCCAGGGTGAGCTCTCAACCCTGCTGGCCGCCGACCAGGAGACCCGCCTCCAAGCGATCCAGGCCGAGTCCGCCCAGAACCAGGTGTGGAGCTTCACGATCCTGGGTGGCATCCTGTTGCTTCTGCTCCTGGCTGCCACCCACGTCGTCCGGCCGGCGATCGATCACATCCAGCAACGCGAGACGAGGTTCGAGGGTGACCTCCAAGCCCTGCATGGTAAGATGGCTGCCGAGCGAGCTGCCGCCGAGGAGCGCGAGCGCGAGCTGGAGAGCACGATCGAGGACCTCGAGCAGTTCGCCTACGTCGCCAGCCACGACCTCCAGGAGCCGCTGCGCATGGTGGGAAGCTACGTCCAACTGCTCGACGCGCGCATCGGGGACGAACTGGACGAGGAGGCCCACGAGTTCATGGGGTACGTCCTGGAGGGGGTCGAGCGGATGAAGCAACTGATCGACGACCTGCTCGTCTACTCCCGGGTGGGCACCCAGGGGACCGAGCTGGAACCCACCGACCTCGGGGCCGCCATGGAGGCCGCCTTGACCAACCTGACCGTCGCCCGCGAGGAGACCGAAGCCGAGATCACGATGGACGACCTGCCAAGGGTCCTGGGGGACAGCTCCCAGCTTACCCAGCTCTTCCAGAACCTCCTCAGCAACGCGATCAAGTTCCAGCCCGAGGGCCAGAGGCCCCGTATCCACATCGGCGCCGAGCAAGCTGAGGACGGGACCTGGACGATCTCTGTCGCCGACAACGGTATCGGGATCGTCGAGGACCAGCGGGAACGCATCTTCGTCATCTTCCAGCGCTCCCAGGCCCGGGACGCGTTCCCGGGCACCGGGATCGGGCTGGCCATCTGCAAGAAGATCGTCGACCGCCACGAGGGGAGGATCTGGGTCGAGTCCGACAGGTTCGGCAAGACCCCGGCCTCGGGCAACGCCGACCCGTCGCCAGCCGAGCCCGGAGAGGGCGCCACCTTCCACGTCACACTCAAGCCTGCCCCCGATCCCGTCCCCGACGAGCCCGATGGAGCGCCATCCCGGGACCGTTCCGTCCGGGACCGCTCACGGGAGCTTATCTAGCATGAGAGGAGACCGATGACCGTCACCACGCTCTACGCCGCCGCCGGGGTCGCCGTCGCCATCGCCGCCGTGTATGCCTACATCGGGCTGCGGATCTCGCAGCGGCGCGTCTCCCAGGAGTCACGGTCGGCCTCCCGCGCGTTCACCGCCTGGTGGATGGGGCTGTCGGCCAACACGGCCCTAGGCGGGCTCCAGGCCCTCCTGGCCGCCGCAGGCGTCACCGGCATAGGGCCGCACATCACGCTGACGTTCGTGACCTTCCTGGTCCTCTCGGTGGCCCTCTGGGGCCTGCTGTACTACCTGGTCTACCTCTACACGGGCAGTTCGGGCTGGATGGTCCCCCTGGCGTTCTTCTACCTCGCCTACTATCTAGCGATCGTGGGGTACCTCTGGCAGCTGGGCCCCCAGGGCGTCGACGTGAGCGGTTGGACGGTCTCCCTCTCCTACGCCCAGGAGCCCACGGGGCCGTTGGCCACCGTCCTCCTCGTCCTCCTGGTGGGACCCCAGCTCCTCGCCTCCCTGGCGTACTTCTCCCTGATCTTCAAGGTCCAGGACCGTACCCGGCGCTACCGGGTGCTGCTGGTCTCGCTGGCCATCCTGACCTGGTTCGGGAGCACGCTGATCGCGTCGTTCACCGGGGCCGGCGGCACGGACCTCTGGCAGATCGCCTCCCGGGCGATCGGCCTGGCAGCGGCGCTCTCCATCCTGGCCGCCTACTTCCCCCCTCGATGGGTCCAGGACCGGTTCGAGATCCGGAGGCTACAGACAGGGGCCGAGGACAACGCCTAAACCCGGGGGTCTGGATGCTGCAACGTGTCGACCGACCTGCCGATCCTTCATCCCGCCGATCATCCTCGCGAGGAGGCTCTCGGCCGTTCTCGACCAGGATCCCAGGAGGCGCCCCCATGACCACCCCTCCGGGTCTTCCTGTTCTCGACACGGACGAACCCTCTGACCGGTTGACGAGGTTCGTCCTATCGAGGACCGGGTGCCGGGCGGGGAGGTGGTCCGGTTGACGACCCTGCCCGACCTTCCGGTCCTCGATCAACACATGCACCTGGACCCGCGGGGCAAGCGGGCCGAGGCGGTCAAGGCGTTCCAGCGTGCCGGCGGGACACACCTCCTGCTGGTCCACAAGCCCTACGGCGAGGTCCCCCCTCGAGACGAGGCGGGGCATCGCGAGGCCATGGCCACAACCCTGGACCTGGCCGAGGAGGCCCGCGAGGCCACCGACGTCATCGTCAACGTCGTCGCCGGGCCCCATCCGGCCGAGCTGACCCAGCTTCTCTCTGCAGGTGCTAGCCTGGAGGAGGCCACCGAGGCCTACCAGGCCGGGCTCCAGGTCGCCCGGGAGCTCTACGAGGAGGGCACGACGGTCGGCATCGGAGAGATCGGACGTCCCCACTACGAGGTCGAGGAGGAGATCATGGATCGGGCCAACCAGCTGTTCCGGGAGGCCCTGGCGATCTGTGGCGAGCTGGACGCGCCGGCGGTCCTCCACACCGAGGCCGGCGACCCCGAGACCTTCGAACAGTGGGCCACCTGGGCCGAGGAGGCCGGGTTGGACAAGGGCAAGGTGGTCAAGCACTTCTCGCCACCTCTGGTGACCCGGCAGGAGAACCACGGCATCGTGCCCAGCCTGGTGGCCAGCGAGGACACGCTGCGCGAGGCCCTGGGCCAGGGCAACCGGTTCTTCATGGAGACCGACTACATGGACGATCCCGACCGGCCGGGCGCTGTGCTGGGCCCAAAGCTGGTGCCCAGGCGCACCCAGCAGCTCTACGAGAAGGACGTGCTGACCGAGGCGGCCTGGAGCAAGATCCACATCGACCTGCCCAAGCGGGTCTACGGGATCGAGACCGACGCCTGAGGCTGGACAGGCATGCTCACCGGTACCCGAGCTCCTCGGTCAGCTCGATCCGGCTGGGGATGAACGACCCCGTGCCGCGGGCGACCAGGCCCTCGTCGTCATCGTGGACCCGCGCCTCGGCGACCAACAGGGGATCGCCTTCATGGACGAGCTCAGCCTGGGCGGTCACGGTGCCCCCGGTGACCGGTGCCAGCAGGTGGACGTCGAAGGTGACCGTCAACACGAACCGGTCCTCGACCAGGGAGTTGGCGGCGAAGAACGCGGCATCGTCCATGATCTTGAACAGGACCGATCCGTGGAGCGCGTCGGCCGCGTGGAAGAAGCGTTTCTCGGCCTGTTGCCGGATCGTGGCGGTGCCCTGCCCGATGTCGATGTGGGGCCCGTAGAGCTCGTTGACCGGGGCAGCAAGGTACATGCGGGCCAGGCGTCGATGGTGCTCGGTGCTCACGGCGACCGGATGCTGGGAGCCGGTGCCAGGGCCTCAAGCTTGCCCTGGGCCGTGGCGGTCACCGGGGACCGTGGGAGGGCGGCTGGGAGGAGGCCGCCGAGGCCGCCCGGGGCCGTGGTGCGACCATGGGTCGCAGCGTGCGGTCGGTGACCGGGGCATCCTGGCTGGTGGCCAGGGTCTCCCCCAGGCGCTCGAGGAGCAGGGCCTTGACCCTGGGCCACTCGGTGTCCAGGATGCTGTAGTGGACCATGTCCCGGGGTTGGCCGTCGGGCAGGCGCTGGACGTTGCGAAGGGTGCCTTCCCGGGTGGCGCCCAGCTTCTCGATGGCCCGCTGGGACCGCTTGTTCCGGGCGTCAGCCTTCAGCTGGACGCGTAGGGCCTCCAGGGTCTCGAAGGCATGGTCGAGCAGGAGGAGCTTGGCCTCGGTGTTGACCGTCGTCCCCCAGACCCTGGAGGAGAGCCAGGTGTGGCCGATCTCCATGGTGCGATGCTGTAGGTCGACATCGTAGAGGCTGGTCGAGCCGATGGCCTCACCGGTGTCGGCCAGGCGTTGGACGAAGGCCAGGGCCTTGCCGTCGTGGACCTGGCTGAGCCGGTCGTCGACCCAGTCGGCCAGGTCGGCCTTGGTCTCGACCTGGGCGGCCACGGAGCGCCAGACGCGCTCGTCGTCGGCCGCCGGCCACAGATCCTCCACGTGGCGGGGCCTGAGGGGGTCGAGATGGACAAGCCTGCCCTTGAGGGTGATCTGTGGGAGCATGGGGCCTCGTATCCCCAATCCCAAGATAAGGCTTAGCCCTGGGGAGAGGGGGGTGACACTTCCGATTGTGCGACGGCGTGTCAGGCTTGGCTGACGGCGGGCTCACGTCATCCGGATCTTGGCCTTGTACAGGTTGCGTTTGACGTGCCAGGGGACCCGGCCCTTGAAGACGGGGCCATCGGTGAGCTCGGCCACCGCGTACCCGTGGCCGATGCTGACGATCAGGCCCTTGACCCGGGGGTCGTACTCGAGCATGTGGTCCTTGTCCGGTGCCAGGACGTTGTGGACGACGATGCTGACCTGGTCCTCGGCGGTCTGGGCCAGCTTGGGGACCCCCATCTCACGAGGGAAGTTGGCAGCATCGCCGGCCACGAAGACGTCGTCACGGGTCTGGCTCTGGAGGGTGGGACGGACGTTGGGGTCCACACCGTCGACGGTGCGGGGCTTGACCCCGGCGCACCAGAACGTCAGGTCTGTGGCGACGGCCTCGTCGCCCTCCTTGCCCTTGACCGCGAGCGTATCGGGACCGACCTCGGTGATCATCTGGCCGGTGCTCAACTCGAGGCCGAGACGATCGAGGCCCTCGTGGACGCCCTGGCAGAACGCCTCGGACTGATGGGGGAAAATCTCCGGCAGAGCGTCGAGGAGCAGGATATCGTGATCCACACCCAGGTCGCCGAGGAGGTCGGCGACCTCGCCGGCGACCTCGACCCCGGTGAAGCTAGCCCCGACGATGCGGACCCTGAGCGGACCGTCACGCGGGTCGGCGGCCAGGTGCTTGAGGGTGGCGTTGGCGCGCAGGGCATCGCCGACGCTGTAGAAGCTCAGCGCGTTCTCCTGGACGCCGGGGACGCCGAAGTCGTTGGGCTGGGCGCCGACGGCCACGATCAGCGTGTCGAAGGGGTAGCGCTCGCCGTCGCCGGTGACGACCTCGGCGCCGTCGACCTCGGCCACGCGCCCGTAGACGAGATCGGTGCGGCCCAAGACCTCGTCCAGCGGCTTGGTGACCGTCCGCGGTAGGGCCTTCTCACCCAGGACCTCGTGGATCAATGGCAGGAAGACGAAGCTGTCCGTGGGTGCGATCAGGGTCACGTCGGCCTCGTCCTGGAGGCCCTTGGCGACGTTGAGACCGGCGAACCCAGCGCCGGCCACGACGACCCGTTGGTCGGAGGACATCGGTGGGCCCGGAGGGCTCCATGTAGAAGAAGCTTTGGTCCTCGGCCCCCGGTGACGCGTGGCAGCTGACCCGATCCCGCTTCGGAGGACGCCGGAGCCTTGTTTCCATCGCACCGAACCTATAAAGGTCGGGCCAGGGCATCTTGGGGATGCTGATGGCACGCGAGGAGATCCTGGCCTGCGGCAACTGCGGGAACCCGGTCGAGGACGGCAGCCAGCGGACCTGCCCGCACTGCCTGGACCCCCTGGAGGCCAAGCGGTTCGCCTCCCAGGCATCCCTGGATCGATACAAGGACAACCGCGTCGAGCACGGCATCGACGTCGACCCCCTCAAGGCCCCGGAGCGTACCGGCGTCCGCGGGGCTTTCTTGTTCGCCGCCGTGCTCCTTGTCGGCGCCGGTGCCGCCGTCCTCCTCGGCGGCATCCTCGAGGGCGGCATCGCCTCGATGACCGGGGCCTTGGGCGAGGCCGCGCTCCCCTTGTCGATGGGTGCTGCGCTCTTCGCGGTGGCCTGGCGGTACGGGAGGGCCTGACCGTGATCGAGGGCGACCGGATCACCGGGGTCGAGGTGAACTCCGAGTGGACCGCAGAGCGTGGACCCGGCTGTGAGCTGACCGTGCACCTGGCCTCCGACAGGGAGCTGTTCGTGATCCGGGAGGCCGTGGCCTCGACCGAGAAGGAGGTCGCCAGTTGGGAAGAGGGCCGCGTGGGCCAGGAGATCGTGGCCTGCAACGCAGTGTCCCGCTGGCCGCTTGGGACCGGTGGCCAGCAGGTCACCCTGGAGATCGAGCTCGAGGACGGGTTCGGGTTCCACGGCGACCTGATCCTAGGCGGGCCCGAGGACCTACCCGAGGAGGAGGTCGCCGACGGGGAGGACCTGGAGACCGAGTGGGTCTTCGAGGGGCAGCCTGGTGTCGAGATGGGCAAGCAGCAGGGCGACCAGGGGTAGAACGAAGGCCTCGTCGGCCGTGCAGGGCCCGATGCCTGACGTCACCTGGACCTCTGTCGAGGCCGAGACAGGGCGGTTCTGGAACATCGTCGAGACCACCGACCGATCCCAGATCGCCATGATGACCGTGGAGCCCGGCAAGGTGGCCGGCGGCCCGAACACGCACCCGTCCAGCGACCAGGTCGCCCTGGTGCTGGAAGGTCACGCGTTGATCCGGTGCTGGGAGGCCGGCGTGGACGCCGAGCCGACGGAGAGGCGATGCGGGCCGGGCTCGCTGTTGGTGATCCCGGCCGGGACCCAGCACTGGGTCAAGAGCGTGGGGGAGGAGGATCTCGTGTTCTTCAGCGTCTACGCGCCGCCCGAGTACTGACCGTCTGACCTCGGTCTACCGTTCCCCGAGCGCCTGGCCCACGGCGCGGTCATCCACGAAGCCTGGTCGAAGCCGAAGCAGGTGGACGGCCCCCTCCCGATCCTCCAGGTAGGTGAACCGCGCCAGCGGCGGTGCATGCCGGGGCTCCAAGGCGTCCAGGAGGGTCTGGGTCCCTTCGTCGCCGGGCTCCCAGGATCGGGCCTCCCGTGCCTCAAGACAGCCTCGACACAGCGCCACGGTCAGGCCCTCGTGGGCCGGCCCGAAGCCCCGTTCGTCCAGACGGACCAGTTCGGAGCTGGCCCCGCAGGTGATACAGCGTTCGGCCATCGGATCTCCTCGTCCGTTTACCTCGTCGCCGCGTATATATGGGCTTGTGGGCGGAGGGCTCTCAGGACGGGATCGCGGCCTTCCGGTCGAACCAGT